>NZ_PVNE01000073.1 GCF_003001905.1 Planifilum fimeticola | reverse complement strand
CGGCGGGCGGACGCCCGGGGCCTGGTTTCGGTTTGGGGAGCAGGGGCTCAATCACAGCCCATTGTTCGTCTGTCAGCTCATGTCTCGTACTCATACTTCCATTTTACATTGGCAGATCATGTTTTTGAAATAGCTTGTACGGACGGAGGAGAGTCACAATAAGAACACCTCAGTAAAGAGGATTGAAACGATCACCTTCCGTTTTCTCTTTTCTTTCGTTTCCGTCACAATAAGAACACCTCAGTAAAGAGGATTGAAACGGTAGCCGGTAACTCGAGCCCAGACAGCCCCGCTAAGGTCACAATAAGAACACCTCAGTAAAGAGGATTGAAACCATGCTCTTTGAAAACACTTGGGAGTGGAATTTGGACGTCACAATAAGAACACCTCAGTAAAGAGGATTGAAACGGCCAGCTGCTTCACCGCCACCCGGATAGCATGCTGAGGTCACAATAAGAACACCTCAGTAAAGAGGATTGAAACGGTATGATGTCGCTGTGGGTGCGGATGCTTTTGTAAGTCACAATAAGAACACCTCAGTAAAGAGGATTGAAACCAGGCTGTCAAGGGAGTCCGTGAAAAATCCCTTCGAGTCACAATAAGAACACCTCAGTAAAGAGGATTGAAACCATGCTCTTTGAAAACACTTGGGAGTGGAATTTGGACGTCACAATAAGAACACCTCAGTAAAGAGGATTGAAATGTTCTGCGATCCTTCTTGCCAAGATTGGCACTATAAGTCACAATAAGAACACCTCAGTAAAGAGGATTGAAATGTTCTGCGATCCTTCTTGCCAAGATTGGCACTATAAGTCACAATCAGAACACCTCAGTAAAGAGGCTTAAAGAAAAGGCTGGGCATAACGCCCGGGTTAAAGTTTGATTGTAGATTCGAGGCGATGATAGCTGGTGGCGAAAAAAGGTGTCGTCTACATCCAATAGTGCAAAATTCCAGGTTACCTAGTGCCCCGTCGACTAACTTAGATCGGGAAATTCCGAAGGAAAATGTTACCTCATGGTCGAATGGATTCATAGGTGATCGAAATGATTTTCGTT
>NZ_PVNE01000072.1 GCF_003001905.1 Planifilum fimeticola | reverse complement strand
CCACCCGTTCCCATTCCGAACACGGAAGTTAAGCCCTCCAGCGCCGATGGTACTTGGGGCGGGAGCCCCCGGGAGAGTAGGACGCTGCCAGGCGGATTCCCCAAAAATTTCATCTTGATATCCGCCGCGCTTTGATGTATACTAAACGTTGCCGTGAGGCGGATGATCCTCCGTAGCTCAATGGTAGAGCGCCCGGCTGTTAACCGGTAGGTTGCAGGTTCGAGTCCTGCCGGAGGAGCCATGCTCCCATAGCTCAGCAGGTAGAGCGCTTCCATGGTAAGGAAGAGGTCACCAGTTCGAGTCTGGTTGGGAGCTCCAGCGTGGCCCGTTGGTGAAGTGGTTAACACACCAGCCTTTCACGCTGGCATGCAGGGGTTCGAATCCCCTACGGGTCACCAGACGAGTTGGGGGTTGGGGAACTTGCCTCGCCCCCGACTTTCATTCGGACGGTTAGCTCAGCTGGGAGAGCACCTGCCTTACAAGCAGGGGGTCGGCGGTTCGAGCCCGTCACCGTCCACCACAGGCTGGGGAACACCGTGGAGGGGTACCAAAGTGGCCAAATGGGGCGGACTGTAAATCCGCTGGCGTATGCCTTCGTAGGTTCGAATCCTACCCCCTCCACCAACCGATGGGGAGTAGCCAAGTGGTAAGGCAACGGACTTTGACTCCGTGACGCGTAGGTTCGATCCCTACCTCCCCAGCCATTTTGCCACGAGCCATTAGCTCAGTTGGTAGAGCACCTGACTTTTAATCAGGGTGTCCCAGGTTCGAGTCCTGGATGGCTCACCACTTATGCGGAAGTGGCTCAGGGGTAGAGCACCGCCTTGCCAAGGCGGGGGTCGCGGGTTCGAATCCCGTCTTCCGCTCCAAACGCAAAGCCTTCGCGTTTAGCGAAGGCTGAGGCTATTGACAAACCCAGCGGAAAAACCGCTGGGTTTGTATGCTAATTGGAAGAAAATAGAGAAGAACAGACGGATAAAGGACCCGCCTTGGGGCCCATTGTTCCTCTTCCAAAGGAGCAAGGCCATTTTCTTGATGTTTTGGCAAACGGCAGTAAGGAGGCATTGCTCTGTTACTCT
>NZ_PVNE01000071.1 GCF_003001905.1 Planifilum fimeticola | reverse complement strand
CGGCGGGCGGACGCCCGGGGCCTGGTTTCGGTTTGGGGAGCAGGGGCTCAATCACAGCCCATTGTTCGTCTGTCAGCTCATGTCTCGTACTCATACTTCCATTTTACATTGGCAGATCATGTTTTTGAAATAGCTTGTAATCATCAATCATCCACAGCTCCTCAAGGGCTGGATGCCCGGCCACATCCGTAAACACATCCAACAATGCCTGGGTTCGTTGTGCATTGATTTCTTTATCCTCCGTTTGATAAACCTTGAGTCCATCATACTCTTTAAAAAACATATACGTAGTGGATACAACCAAACGATTTACATAAATCTCTTCCGTGACCAACGGATTGAAAAATGTGACTTCATAAAATCTATACCGCTCCCTGTCACTCAGCACTTCCTTTCGAATCGAATCGAAGGGATCAAGATTTTCTAGAACTGTATTTTTCCTTCCTTCCAATTGACAGGCCTCCAAATATTTCATCAGGATCTCCGTTACATCCAGACCAACCTCTATATAATCTCCCTTCAAGTATGATCCCCAATAAGTGAACATTAACCAGCGCTCAATGTCTTCAGCCATTTCGTTTCCCTCCCCATTCAATCTTTCGGATTTCTACTTTTATGTTCAACTCTTCTTCAAAGACCGTCCGCATCAACTTCAATTCTTCATCTGGCGCCCATTTCGGCACTTTCAGCATATAAACCACCTCCGAGTCGGCACGAGTAATTCCATATTTTCTTGCATCCGGAAATTTGCCCAAATTTTCAAGGAGATATTCAACGGCCTTCTTATGCTTCATAAATTGGATATAGCGTCTTTGTCGCTTGTCCGTTTTGGGGGGTAAACCCTCCTTAATAAATTGATCTCGATCGATCTTCGCCAAATCTGCCAAATCCTTAAAATCCCGCTTCGACCACATTTTCGCTTCCTCGACAATGGTGATCCGTCCGCCTTCAATAACAATGTTGTCCGGTTTTCCAAAGGTCCCCACTCTATCAGGGTCCTCATCGTAAGCCCTTCTATGTACTTTACAAGCTATTTCAAAAACATGATCTGCCAATGTAAAATGGAAGTATGAGTACGAGACATGAGCTGACAGACGAACAATGGGCTGTGATTGAACC
>NZ_PVNE01000070.1 GCF_003001905.1 Planifilum fimeticola | reverse complement strand
TGCCCCTTCAGGCAACCTTGATCTTGTTTTGTTCTTTTAAGATGGCTTCGTGATGTTTGTTTTTGTTGCGCCAACGGATGTATGCTTGGATGGCTTTAGCCAATTCATCATGAGATGAATAATTGCTTCCTTCGAAAACGAACTTGCGAAGCGGGCCAAAATGACATTCAATCCGGTTTAACCAAGATGCATATGTCGGCGTATAGATCAACTCCACGTTGTTTTCACGGGCCCAAGTCTTGACTTTCTTATGGTGGTGAGGGGAAAAGTTGTCCAGCACAATGTACAACCGCTCACTCCGATGATAACGGCGACGCAACACCTTCAGAAATTGAAGCACATCTTGATGTCGCTTGGTTTTCTTGATGTGGGCGTATAGTTTGTCCGTTTTCAAATCCAACGCGGCAAACAAATGACGAACCCCATGCTTCCGCGTATAGGTGGCAGGCAAACGATCCGGTTTCTTCTGCGGAAACCAGCCTTTCCCGGGATACGGCTGAATGGAAAGGGGACCGAACTCGTCAACGCAGATCACTCGCCCGTCTTGGGGTGGATCGTTGTACAACTGTTCGATTCGTTTTTTTTCGTATGAAATTCGGGGTCATTGGATTCCTTCCACGTTTTGGTGTGTTGATAGGTGATCTTGGCTTCCGAAAGGATTTGGCGAATGGTTTCGATGCTGATCGAATCCACAATCCCCCGTTCTTCGGCCACCTGTTTCAGTTTGGAAAGAGACCAGTGGGTGAAAGGCAGTCCCAACACTCTGGGCGGAATTTGCGCGAGTTCAATGATTTCCGCACGTTGTTCCAGCGTAAAAGTTCGCGGGCGGCCGCCTCCATAACGGGGGTGAAGCGATTTCATACCTTCCTTATTAAACCGGTGAATCAACCGTCGAACGTGATCCTCGGATAGGTGATACAGTCGGGCGATGTTCGGGACGGTCATCTTTTGGGCGGATGCCAGAATAACCATTGCCCGCCGGACTTTCACCGGATGGGATCCTTTTCGAATGATATGTCTTAATTGATTGCCTTCCTTGGTGGTCAAGTCACGAACGAAAATCATTTCGATCACCTATGAATCCATTCGACCATGAGGTAACATTTTCCTTCGGAATTTCCCGATCTAAGTTAGTCGACGGGGCACTA
>NZ_PVNE01000069.1 GCF_003001905.1 Planifilum fimeticola | reverse complement strand
CCGCCTTGGGGCCCATTGTTCCTCTTCCAAAGGAGCAAGGCCATTTTCTTGATGTTTTGGCAAACGGCAGTAAGGAGGCATTGCTCTGTTACTCTGGCAAGCCCCCTCATCCGTGCGTAGCGAAGTCCGTGCAGCTCTTTCGCATCCGCGAAACTCCGCTCGATCGTCTCTTTCCTCCGCTTGTAAAGTTCTTTTCCCCGCTCGCTTAACCGGTTTTGACGAACCCACTCCTTGGCATCTTCCCATACGTGTCGGGTGATGGTTTTCACATGGTTTTTCGAACGGGTGCACCGGGATAAAAACGGACAATCCCGGCACGTTTGCGGATCGGATTTGTATTCGCGGTATCCTTGTCGGTTGGTCGTTCGGTATGTCAGTTCGTGTTTTCCTGGACAGATGTATACATCACGCTTCGCGTTGTACTTGAACTGCCATTTGTGAAACAATCCTTTTTGCGGATGAAAACGACGGTGGGCGATGACGGCAAAAATCCCTAGCTCCTTCAAGGCATGGCAAATCGGATTCGTCAGGTATCCGGCATCCAGCGCCACAGCCTCCACCTCAAAGCCGAAGCGTTCCTGCTGCCGTTTCAGACGAGCCAAGTAGGGTTTGGAGTCGTGCACGTTTCCCGGTGTCACGTACACGTCCGTGATGAGGTTGTGTTTGCCGTCTACCGTCCGGTGATCCAGATAGAAAAAACCTTCCGGTTTGCCTTCCCGCACCATGTAGCCGCTTTCCGGGTCGGTGGTACTGACACGGATTTCCCGTTCTACCTCAGAAGTGTCGTTTTTTTTTAACGGCCGCTTGCCGTGTGCTTCACGATCCTCGTCAATGGCACGATCCAATTCCTCCACGTACTTCTCCGTGGATTGGCGAACTATTTGACGGGTGAATTTGTTCTTGTTGGCGTTCGCCTTTAAAAACGTCGAGTCCGTAAACAGTTCTTTCCCCTCGATCAGTCCGTGGTTGATGGCTTGCAAAACGATCTCGTCGAAGATCTCCTGGAAGATGGTCGTACCGTTGAACCTGCGGCGTCGGTTTTGGCTGAATGTGGTGGCGTGCGGTACCTTGTCCGTCAAAGAAAGCCCCACAAACCAGCGGTATGCCACGTTGACCTGGATCTCTTCCACCAGGCGCCGTTCCGAGCGAATGCCGTACAAATACCCGATGAACAACATTTTGAACAACATCACCGGGTCCACGCAGGGAC
>NZ_PVNE01000068.1 GCF_003001905.1 Planifilum fimeticola | reverse complement strand
AGAGGTTCAAAGTTGTAACGAAAGGAACGATTCGATGCTTGGAAAAAAGAGCAACCAAATGGCGATGTTTCAATATATCAATCTGGAAGAACTGATCCCGGAAAACCATATTCTCCGCCGGATCGACAAAGCCGTGGATTTCACCTTTCTTCACGACCTGGTGGCTCCCCTTTATGCAGAGAAGGGCCGTCCGTCCATCGATCCGGAAGTGGCTTTGCGGGCCATGCTGATCGGGTACTTGTTCGATCTGAACGATCACCGGCTTCATCAGGAACTGCAAATGCACGCCGGTTACCGCTGGTTTTGCCGACTCGACTTCAACACGCCGGTACCGGAGCGCAGCAGCTTGATCAAGATTCGGGAGCGTTGGGCGGAAGCAGGAGTTCTGGATCGTGTGCTGGATCACATCATCAGGCAGTGTCGGGAAGCCGGTTTGCTTCGCGGGGATGTCGCCATTGACGGGACCCTGGTGCAAGCCAATGCCGCCATCAAAAGCTTGGAACGGATGGCCCGGGAGCATGAAGAAGAAGCCGTCTCTTCCTCAACCGATGATGATGACGACGATCCGAAAGATCCACCCCCGCGGAACCGTCAAGCCGGAGATCCCGATTTTCACAACGAACGGTTTTCGAACGCGACCCATCGTTCCAAAACCGATCCGGACGCGCGTCTGTTTCGAAAAGGGAAGGGGAAAGAAGCCCAGCTTTGCTACATGGTTCACTACGTGGTGGATGTTCCTTCGGGCGTCATCCTCGGTGTGGAAGCGACCCGGGCTACGGGAGACGCCGAACGGTCGGCGGCTCGTCGTTTGTTGAAAGAAGCCCGTCGGCGGTTGCCGGCGACGGCGCCGGGGGAAAGACGCAAATGGGTGTCCGATGGCGGTTATGAAGAAAAAACACTGTTCGCAGAAGCAATTCGTCTGGGATTTGATCCGTATGTGCCCGTCAAAAACAAAGAAATGGAGCCCATCCCCACTTGGAAACGGCGGACTTCGAAGCTGGATCAGCAACTTAAGCGGGCCGTCAAAGTCCGGTGTGCAAAAGCGTGTAACTACGTGCGTTCCTTGAATCTTCGTCCATTGGCAAAGATCATGCAACACTTCCGCAAACGGGTGGAGCATCTTTTTGCGGAAGGAAAGGAACACCACGGACTCCGGCGTGCCCGAGGCCGTGGGCTTCCGCGTGTTCAACAGCAGGCGATTCTGACAGCCATCGTACAAAACATGAAACGATTGGTTAATGCCTTGCACCGCCATCGCCCGGCAGGTGAAGGGGCGGGGGTGGCATACCCAATCGATTCCCCCCGAAACGAACACAGCTTTGGATTGTCATGTCAATTCAGGTGGATGTTTTCGTAAGTAGCCGTTTGTATACAGGACTATTTCACAA
>NZ_PVNE01000067.1 GCF_003001905.1 Planifilum fimeticola | reverse complement strand
GTGGTGTGTTTGGTGGTGCCGTCCTTGATTTCTTCGACCTTCTGGATCTGGTTCAGCTCCGTGTACGACATTTTGTAGGTGTCGATTTCCGCCCCAAAGCTTCCGTCGGTCATCTCGATCAGGTTGCCGTTGGCGTCATACGTGTACTCGAATTGCTTCTTCTCGTTGTCCGTCTCCCCGGAATCGTTCCGCACCAGCTTCACCGCGTCGGCGATCACGTAGGTGTTGTCGGCATCGTTGGACAGGGTGATGCTCCAGGTGCGGTCGGCGCGGAAAGTGTAGGTGCCGATGTCCACCCACTAGCTGCCGTTTTGGGTCTGGTTCACCCGCTTCTCGGTAGTGCCGTTCGCGTGCTCGATGTGTAGGGGCGTTGGTCACCCAGTGAGTGTTAATGTCAATCTCGTCACCCAAGAGAAAGTCAATGTTGAACAAAAAACAAAGCCACTCCGCAGAGTGGCTACAATCATATTTATTTCATTTTTCCACAATAGACAAAACGATTCAAACATTTTTATCGCCACCTTATTTCGACACAGATCTTTTAGCTAACTTTCGGTTTATTATGAAATTACCGAAATGATAATAACTTCCGCTGCTGTACCAGTCTAAATTCAGGAAAAGCTCCAGCGGGTTTATTCTCCTCCATACTTTCGAAGGATATTATTTATATTAACTAACTTATCCTTTATCAATAAATCCTCTTCCAACAGTGCTTTAGCAAGATCTAAAGGAGTCGGTTCTCCCACATTAACACTTGCACCACTTTCAAGTAAGATAGAAACAATTTTCTCATGGCCTTTTATTATAGCATAGTGTAGCGCTGTCCACCCATCATTATTTACAGCATTAATGTCAGCTCCATATTTTAACAATAAATTGATTGCATCCGTACACCCGCCTCTAGCAGCTTCCATTAGAGGAGTCCATCCCTCATCAGTTTTTGTATTAACATTGGCATTATTTTTCAATAACATTTCGACAATTTCCATATAACAGAAATACGAAGCATGGCTTAGCGCAGTCATCCCAAAATGGTTTTTCTGGTTAGGATTCGCCCCATATTCTATCAATAGATCAACCATTTTTTTGTCGTTATTATAAGTAGCTATCAGCAGCGCACTATACCCTCTTCTATCCGCTATATTAGGATCTCCCCCGTTTTCCAAAATACTTTTAACAACTTCCAGGTCTCCAGACTCAACATATTCTAACAGATTTCTTTTTTCCATTTTAGCATCCCCCAAAAAATAGTTATTTACCGGTTGCCATAAAACATGGCAACCGGTAAGTTATAAGTTATTTAAGTCGAAGGTGATAAACGCTACTCAAACTAGTGCCCCTTCAGGCAACCTTGATCTTGTTTTGTTCTTTTAAGATGGCTTCGTGATGTTTGTTTTTGTTGCGCCAACGGATGTATGCTTGGATGGCT
>NZ_PVNE01000066.1 GCF_003001905.1 Planifilum fimeticola | reverse complement strand
AATAAACAGATAAAGGAAATTAGATTTGGTAAATTAGGCGGATCACAAAGCCTTTTCCTCTCTTCGAGAGGAGCAAGGCCATTTTTTTGATGTTTTGAGCCACGGCAATAAGGAGGCATTGCTCTCTGACTTTGGCAAGCCCCCTGTAGCGTGCATAACGAAGCCCATGAAGTTCTTTGGCGTCAGCGAAGCTGCGCTCAATGGTCTGACTCCGTCGTTTATACAGTTGTTTGCCCCTTTCACTTAAACGGTTTTGACGTGCCCACTCTTTTGCGTCTTCCCAAACATGACGAGTGATCGTTTTGGTATACGTTTTGGAATGAGTACATTTCGAGAGAAAAGGGCAGTTTTTGCAAACTTGGGGGTTGGATTTGTATTCCCGGTATCCCGAGCGATTGGTGGTTTTGTAGGAAAGTTCATGTTTGGCAGGGCACAGATACACGTCTTTTTCCGGTATGTACTTAAATTGCCATTTGAAGAACAGACCTTTCTTGGGTCGAAAACTCCGGTGAGCAATCACTGCAAAAATTTCCCGTTCCTTCAGTCCTTGGCAAATGGGCATTGTGAGATAACCGGCATCCAAAGCGACTTCCTCTACTTGGAATCCGAACCGGTTGATCTGTCGATCCAACCTTTCAAGATATGGCACAGAATCATGAATGTTTCCAGGCGTTACGTACACATCCGTGATAAAATTGTACTTTCCGTCAACGGTTCGGTGGTCCAAGTAGAAGAACCCTTCGGGTTTTCCATCTCGAACCATATAACCGCTGTCAGGGTCCGTGGTGCTCACTCGGATTTCTCTTTCTTCAAGCTGGATTCGTTTTTTTTTAAACGGTTTTTTGCCATGTTGCATGCGATCTTCGTCGATGGCTTTTTCCAACTGTTCCACATAATCCTTGGGTGTGACAGTAACCTTTTGCTTTTTGAACTTGCTTTTGCTGGCATTCGCTTTTAAAAACGTGGAATCGGTGAACAATTGCTTCCCTTCGATGAAACCATGTTGCATGGCTTGAAGTACGATTTCATCGAAGATCTCCTGATAAATCTCAGACTGTTGAAACCGCCGCCGGCGGTTTTGGCTGAAAATGGTGTGATGAGGTACCGGATCGGTCAGCGAAAGACCAACAAACCAACGGTAGGCGATGTTGACCCGGATTTCCTCAATGAGGCGTCTTTCCGAACGAATTCCGTACAAATAACCGATCAAAAGCATTTTGAACAGCATGACCGGATCGATGCAAGGACGCCCATTATCTTGACAATACAAGGGGCGGCATTTTTCCGCGATAAACGAAAAGTCGATGGTTTCATTGATTTTTCTAAGCAAGTGATCTTGGGGAACAAGGTCTTCTATGTTGACTGTTTCGGGTTGAAATTCCCTGGATGGGTTCGTCCTGAACATATAAAAACCTTCCTTCGGAATTGTTTTATTCCGAATTCAACAAAAAAGGCTGTTGACCCTTCTTTGTCAACAGCCTC
>NZ_PVNE01000065.1 GCF_003001905.1 Planifilum fimeticola | reverse complement strand
GGTTCAATCACAGCCCATTGTTCGTCTGTCAGCTCATGTCTCGTACTCATACTTCCATTTTACATTGGCAGATCATGTTTTTGAAATAGCTTGTAGTGTACTTGCCTCCTCCAGCTTCGGCTACCTTCTTCAAAGCTCTCTGTCCTGCATTGTCCACATCAAAGCCGATGATGTTAACGATCGCCTGAATCTCCGACTCATGCAGCTCCTTCGCCGCCTTGACCGGATCGCCACCGCAGGTCTCAATCCCGTCGCTCACGACGTAGACGATGTTCTCCACATTCTCTCCCGTCTTCCCGCTCAAATCGCTCTTCGCCTGTTCAATCGCCGCAGCCAAGGGAGTCCAACCCGTCGGACGGAATTTATTTAAAGACTTCTGAAAGGAGGACTCGTCATAAGCCCCCAAGGGATAAACCACTTCGGTGCTTTTGCAGGAGAGTTCCTTATCCTTCTGCTGGTTGCTTCCTTTATGACCATAGACTCGCAAGGCTACTTGAGCACTCTCCGGCAGTTTGGAGACAAAATTACGGATCGCCTCCTTGGCCAGGTCCATTTTCACCCCGCCGCTCACCCGGCCGGCCATACTCCCGCTGGCATCCAGGAGAATCTCCACGTTCACCTGCTTCGGCGTATCCCCCTCCAAATTGTTGACGCCTCCGGGAGTTTTAACATTGGTCTTAATTGTAGGATCCAGTTCATCCAATTCTTTAACTATTGACATATAATCCTCTGCCAAAAGTGAGACCAGATGGTTGTACGCCTCGTCCGCCGTCATGTTGTCAGGCAGTTTTTCCAGCTCCGCCTTCACCTTTTCCTCGTCGTACTTGTCCCCGGCGTATTTGCCCGGCCCCTCCCGGAGCATCCCCTCCACATCCGTTGCCGCCTGCTTTACCTCACCTTTGTCTTCGCCCACATCAGGCTGGACCGCATTCTTCTCTGAATACAAAGAACATCCGCTGCTGAAAACCAGACAGAGGGTCAGTATCCATGAGAGCGTCTTCTTCACTACACTTCCTCCAGTCTTTTTGCAAAATTCCATATGAATCCAAAGTCTTTCACCGAAGATTATACCTGCTAACTCCTTGTGGTCAATAGAACTTTATATTCATGTAGGCAATATTCAATTATTAATTTAAGAATGTTCAGTTATCAAAATGGGGATTACTGCTGCTTGTAAAAAAAGGATCGCTAGGTAGGCGATCCTTCTCATACTTTAAGTGAATTTCACAAGTTAGGCTATTACCCTAGAAGCTATTTCAAAATTCGATTCACACACCAAATAATGAATGCAATCAGGCAAAAAGCTCTATAAATATACAAATATCGGTCATATCGAACCACCAACCGACGGTAATTGTTCATCCAACCGAAGCAGCGTTCAATGATCCAACGCCGGCGGTATCCCTCTCCCACACGGATGGGGCGGCCACGACGGGGTTTGCGGCTTTTTCGCTGAATGGTGGGAATGGTGGGCTTGATTCCTCGTCGGCGCAACCAGATTCGGAAAGAACGGCTGTC
>NZ_PVNE01000064.1 GCF_003001905.1 Planifilum fimeticola | reverse complement strand
AGCCATCCAAGCATACATCCGTTGGCGCAACAAAAACAAACATCACGAAGCCATCTTAAAAGAACAAAACAAGATCAAGGTTGCCTGAAGGGGCACTAGATATGAAGGTAAAGGAACTCAATAGATCCGTATGCATTGCGGTCAGCGAGACAAATTAGGGGACACGGTATACTGCTGCGATTATTTATAGATATCTTTGTTCAGATAGCCTCACCCTTAGTTGGTGGGCTGTATCCGGCTTGGATGTCAATGGGGATGAAAGTTAACCAAATCCATATAGTGAAGGCCTCCTCTTTCTAGCTAGCACGTCGAAGATCTGCTAAAGGAGGAGGCTCAGATTAAGGGGGAGCAATATGGGCAAACGTTCTTCTTCGCCATCCAAGGCGGCCATCGTGGACGCATGGAAAGATTGGCTTGAATGGGATCTGGATGAGCCGCGTTGTTTTGCTTGCGACAAACCGGCTTACTCCGACTACAGAGGAAACAATTATCGTAAAAGATGGGAGCAAGCCCATCTGGAAAAGGCCCACATTATTCCCCATGCTCTTAGTGGTCCCAATACACCTGACAACTACTTCCTTCTTTGTTCCGAGTGTCATCGGTTGGCTCCCACTACGGCCTACAGGGAAGATTTTTTGAAATGGGCTAAGGCGCAGAATTACATCACGCGGAGATTGGAAACAATTAGGTCTGAACTCAACACCTTCCTATCCGACCCCAAAGAACAGGAACAGTTTTTCAAATGGAGTTCACATCTATCTTACGATGACCTGAAGGATATGCTGAGTAAACATAAAGATCTGTTTACCACTCACGGTTCTTCCATGCCCGCGTCCACTTTCGTTGCCATGCTTGTGCGGATTTGGCGTGAACAAACTGCTTCATAACCACGGGTCCTTTTGCAAGGCCTTGGAGGACGGGGGAGGGAAGAGAGGAGACAAGGTTATTTAACATAGAGGAACACGTTAACGGATTTGTCATGGAATACATGGATGAGCAAGGCCAACTTAAAGAAAAAGGCTGGGCATAACGCCCGGGTTAAAGTTTGAGTGTAGATTCGAGACGATGACAGCTGGTGGCGGGTGTCGTCTACATCCAATAGTGCAAAATTCCTGGAGGTTGACGACATCATTTTTTATAACCAAATCCCTCGAAGCCTACATGGGGCACGGAAAGCAGATAATTTTGAAATTGACAGAATTAAATTGGTATAGTGAAAATATCTTGGAATTGATTTCACAGGCTTTATAAGGATTTTTAGGTTACCTATGAGGAGTTGATTTTCCGAACATCGGGAGCTTCGGCAAAAACCCGGGAGGTGTTCGGAAACGCGCAAACCCGCATGAAATAAGGGGATACGAGATTTAGAAGGTGTGAACAGCGGGAAAAAGGGGCTAAAAAATTTGTCGAAAAAGGAGGTGTTCGGAAAACAGCGGAGAAGTATAGGAATGACAAGGGATAGAGCCTCCGCCGTCACAATAAGAACACCTCAGTAAAGAGGATTGAAACATCGAACCGTTGGCGGCCACAGTAAAACCCTTACGGTCACAATAAGAACACCTCAGTAAAGAGGATTGAAACGGCTATTTGGGTAAGTAACTCTAGAAGCTATTTCAAAATTCGGTTTACACACCAAATAATGAATGCAATCAGGCAAAAAGCTCTATAGATATGCAAATATCGGTCATATCGGACCA
>NZ_PVNE01000063.1 GCF_003001905.1 Planifilum fimeticola | reverse complement strand
GTTTTCTCCGCAATCCCCTGGCGGAGACCCGGACCTGGTGGGACCAATGGTCCCGGCTTACCCCGGAACAGCGGCTGCAAGCGGCGGCATCGACGTTTTTGAGCGTCGTCTTCCATAGATTGGGGATTGGGACGGTAAAAAAGGGACTTCAATTTGCTAGAAAGAGCATGCACAGGAGTCGGTTAAAGCCAGGGAATCCCGATTTCAACTACGAAGTGGTAGAGGGTACTTTAAGGAATGGGGAAGTTGTCAAGTATGCGGTAACAAGTGACGGAAGGCGAATCAAGCTGCTTGGAAGTCAATACGCGGGTTCAGTCAACAAGAACGGGATTCCTTTTGATAAAAACGGTTTTGTCGACTTTAGCGAGTGGGTCATAGCCGAAGTACGGTTGCCGGATAATATGATTGTTGGGAGGAGTTGGGACCAAGCAAGGGTAGCGACAGAGGAATTTTACAAACAGTTAAAAGGAAATGAAGAACTAATGAAAAAGTTTAACTTTGATGAGCTACAATGGAAGGCAATTAAAAGTGGTAAAGGAAAAATTCCAGGATATACGTGGCATCATCACCAAGATACTGGGAGAATGCAACTTGTACCGACAAGTATTCATAAAAAAGGTTTGCCGCATACTGGAGGCCATGCGTTGTGGGGAAGTCAAAAGTTGACTAAGGAGTGATTGATAGTGATTGAATGGGAGCAAAGAGAAAAAATGATTGATCGGAAAGTTATTGCCAAAGTCGAAGAACATCTAGGGATAAAATTTCCTCAGGATTACGTTGAATGGGCAAAAAAATATCACGGAGGGGGGCCAAAAAATATCGAGGCTTTCATTGACTCCGGAAAATTTAAAGGCATGTCGTTTTATATGTTGTGCAGTTACAACCCCGAAGCACCTTATCATTATATACTGGAGGACTATGAGATCTACGTTAAGGAAGCCAAGCTTCCCGACAAGTTGATTCCTTTTGGCGTAGATTCTGGAGAAAACCTGTATTATTTTGATTTCCGAGATGGCATTCAGCAACCGAAGATTGTTTGGCATGATAAGGACTTCCATCCTGATGAATATCCCGAATCATTGGTATATATCTGCGATACATTTACTCAATTTCTTTCCATGCTTTATGATGAAGAATGACGAGTTATTTAACGAGTTATTTAATAAATAAATTAAGAGGATGCTTTTTGTGGTTATAGGAGAAGAGTAGAAGCTATTTCAAAATTCGATTCACACACCAAATAATGAATGCAATCAGGCAAAAAGCTCTATAAATATACAAATATCGGTCATATCGAACCACCAACCGACGGTAATTGTTCATCCAACCGAAGCAGCGTTCAATGATCCAACGCCGGCGGTATCCCTCTCCCACACGGATGGGGCGGCCACGACGGGGTTTGCGGCTTTTTCGATGAATGGTGGCAATGGTGGGCTTGATCCCCCGTCGGCGCAACCAAATTCGAAAAGAACGGCTGTCATAAGCTTTGTCAGCCACCAATTCCTTGGGCCGTGTTCGGGGACGCCCCCGCCTTTGCGGTACCCGAACCGTTTTCAGGGTGGCTTCCGCCAACCGGATTTCATGATGTTGGGCGCTGTCCAGATACAGACCGATCGGCACCCCGTTTCCATCCGATACCATCATGACCTTGGTTCCCTTGCCCACCTTGGTTTTTCCAATCCCGTCTCCCCTTTTTTGGCAGGAACAAATCGACCATCCAGAAAAGCTTGAGCCCATTCGATTTTCTCTTCCGCATCCATTCGACTTAACAGCGCGCGCCA
>NZ_PVNE01000062.1 GCF_003001905.1 Planifilum fimeticola | reverse complement strand
TGGGTTCGTCCTGAACATATAAAAACCTTCCTTCGGAATTGTTTTATTCCGAATTCAACAAAAAAGGCTGTTGACCCTTCTTTGTCAACAGCCTCGGGGCGGGTGAAAACCCGCCCCGATAAATTAGGCCACATATTGACTATTGCAAACCAATTGCAAACGTGTGCAAACAGAAAGGTGGAGATTTCCTGTGTAAATAGGACATTTTCATAGACACATAGGACGGAAAAAACGGCAAAAACACGATTTTCGTTTCCGTGCTGGTGGTGGATGGCGGCGGGTCCAGAAGGTGTGCGCTCCTGGGAGACCGACTGGCCGCCATCGCGATGGAACGGGGGATTGTCGGCTTGATCATCCATGGTTGTGTAAGGGATACGGAGGAATTGTCCCGAATGGACATCGGCGTGCTGGCCTTGGGGAAAGTCCCGCTCAGAAGCCGCAAGGAAGGGACGGGGGCCGTCGGAGAGCCCCTGCGGTTTGCCGGGGTGGATTGGATTCCAGGACACCATGTGTACGTTGACGAAGACGGCGTGGTATTGTTTCCTCAAAAAATGGAAGAATAAGGGCTAGACTCGCCGCAAAACAGGGGGTGTGCCGCATATTTTCTTGCGCGGCACGCCCTTTTTTCACTCCTTAATGCCTTCCAACATTCCATGCCGCATTTTTCGAGCAGGGGGTGTAACGCCTGCATGATATAACCACCGCTGTGTTTGGCAAGTCTTCTCTATATATTCTGGAAAAATGGGCATGGAACAGAAACCGGTGCACAAAACAAGGACGGGGAAATTAGAAAAAAGTCGATGCGTTATGTTTAACAATTAAAACAGACTGAGAAAAAACGAACAATATCCTAGCAAATCATTATCAAAGACAAATCAATATTGGTAAATATTTTTGTTTGTATCATAAATAATTGGTATAATTCAAATAGTGGTATCTATCAATAAAATAAAGGGGGATGACCCTGTGAAAGTCCGAGGCGATGTGGTTTTCAACAACTCCGGCGGTCAAATCAATATTGCCAGTGATCAGTCAACCATATATGTCAGGTATTCGAACAAATCGGATGATGATCGCATGGAGAGTTTGTTGCAGGCTCTTGAGCAACTGCATGAAACCATAAAAAGACAACCCTGTCCTGACGGGGAATTGGTGAAATTAAGCGTAATGACGGAAAACCTCATGGATGAAGTGAAGAAAAGGGAAGTATCCGAACGAAAATTGAGGCGCTTTCGGGATAAATTAAACCAGTTTACAGCGGAAATGCAATTGGGGTCGACGTTACTGGCAGCCATCAGTACGGTGAACGATATCATTCAAACGATGATAGGTAAATAGAAAGAGTGATTCCTATGAAATATTTAAGTACAAAAGAATTGGGGGATTATTTATATTGTCCGCAGTTATGGTTGAGAAGGAAATCAAATGACGAATATAATTTGGATATCGATTTGTCTGCTCAACGCAGGCGCTATGAAAAGCGAAAAAGACGTTATGAACTGTATCAAAAGCTAAAAGCCGATCTCAACATGAAGAAAAGAAAGTCTCCGAAAAGGAGGAAGCGTTATAACAGAAGGACAAGAGTACAGGATTTGCCAATTGTCTTTCTGGCGGTTCTGATTGTGTCAATTTTCTTTCTCAAATCCTATGTATTTAACATTTTTTTGGCTGTGTGCTTGATCGGGCTACAAGCTATTTCAAAAACATGATCTGCCAATGTAAAATGGAAGTATGAGTACGAGACATGAGCTGACAGACGAACAATGGGCTGTGATTGAGCCCCTGCTCCCCAAACCGAAACCAGGCCCCGGGCGTCCGCCCGCCG
>NZ_PVNE01000061.1 GCF_003001905.1 Planifilum fimeticola | reverse complement strand
CAGGTGATCCTGCGGTACCAAATCTTCGATATTGACCAATTCAATACTGCCTTGCCGATGGGAGTGGGTTTGAAACATACCATCCCGTCCTTATCCTTTTTGTGTTATCTTCTGATTTCGACAAAAAAAGACTGCTGACCTGCTACCTTTGTCAGCAGTCTCAGCACCCCGAAACGGGGTGCCCGTTTTTTTTAACACAAACTCTTGAAACACCGGCTCGCGCTACGCCGTCTTTGTCCGGATCCAGGCGGTGGGGATTCCAATCCGGTCCCCCTGCCGCCTTATAGAAGGCTGGGCTTCAGCTTGGGTCTAGAAGTCGGAGCAGTCCCGGTCCGAGCCTGGGAGCCTCGGACTTATTAGAGTCTTTGTCACTAACCATGGCCTCGCACCACTTCGCATTGTTAAATTCATTCTCCACCAGCTTCCGCTCCTCCGTCATCACCTCCACCTTCTCCTTCCCCGAATTCTCCATTTTTCGGCTCGCACAAGGCTAGTTTCAATTCTCTTTACTGAGGTGTTCTTAGAAGCTATTTCAAAATTCGGTTCACACACCAAATAATGAATGCAATCAGGCAAAAAGCTCTATAAATATGCAAATATCGGTCATACCGAACCACCAACCGACGGTAATTGTTCATCCACCCGAAGCAGCGTTCAATGATCCAACGCCGGCGGTATCCCTCTCCCACACGGATGGGTCGGCCACGACGGGGTTTGCGGCTTTTTCGCTGAATGGTGGGAATGGTGGGTTTGATCCCCCGTCGGCGCAACCCCATTCGAAAAGAACGGCTGTCATAAGCTTTGTCAGCCACCAATTCCTTGGGCCGCGTTCGGGGACGTCCCCGCCTTTGCGGTACCCGAACCGTTTTCAGGGTGGCTTCCGCCAACCGGATTTCATGATGTTGGGCGCTGTCCAGATACAGACCGATCGGCACCCCGTTTCCATCCGATACCATCATGACCTTGGTTCCCTTGCCCACCTTGGTTTTTCCAATCCCGTTTCCCCTTTTTTGGCGGGAACAAATCGACCATCCAGAAAAGCTTGAGTCCATTCGATTTTCTCTTCCGCATCCATTCGACTCAACAGCGCACGCCAAATCCGCTCCCATGTTCCGTCTTCCGACCATTGTTTCAGCCGCCGCCAACAGGTGGTGGGAGAACCATATTGCCGGGGCATGTCCGCCCAAGTACAACCTGTTTTCAACACGTAGAGAATTCCGTTCAATGTTTTTCGCGGATCTGCGGGCGGACGTCCGGGTCCCGGTTTGGGTTTGGGAAGAAGGGGTTCAATCACAGCCCATTGTTCGTCTGTCAGCTCATGTCTCGTACTCATACTTCCATTTTACATTGGCAGATCATGTTTTTGAAATAGCTTGTATTGTGACAACGTAATCGTTGATGTAGATGTAAGTGTTGACAATGTTTCAATCCTCTTTACTGAGGTGTTCTTATTGTGACGGCGCTGAATCCCTTGATATGATTAGTTTTCTACGTCAGTTTCCGAACACCTCCGGGGTTTTTGCCGAAGCTCCGGGTGTTCGGAAAATCAGTTCCTCATGTCCTCCGATTCCTGCGTTAAAGAGTTTAGGGTTGCGAAAAGTCCTGTTAGCATGGAAACCTCCGGAAGTTGACATGCCTAAAGATATGGATGTTTTTCACAGTTCCGTCCGGTAGTTTACGGCTTTCGTAGCGGCGGACCGTCGTCGCATAGATAGGTATCCGGCTTTCTCGGTGACACCAGGATACCACCTGATATACGGCCCCAAATTCCCCTTGGACGAGGACGACATCTCCCGGTCTCGTTACCCGGGACAACCACTCCAATACCGGTTGGAGCCATTCCTCGGGAAAGGGGCCTTCCGGCGGCACTTGGGACCACCGGGACTGAAGATCGGCTGGAAGAGGAAGAAACGTCCCTACTTCCCACTTCTCTCTGGCCTCCCGTTTCTGCTCTTCCGTTAATGTATGAGAAAACAACAAGGCCATCCGTTTCAAGGTTCTCCACACTCCGATCTGGTTATTACTAATAGGCAGTTCCTGAATCCAACCAGTGCTTCCACTTGACCAAGCGCACTGCAGCGTCCTTGCTTTTTTGTTGAGATGATCTTGGGATTTTAATCCTCTTTACTGAGGTGCGGATTTCTGTTTGCCTTGATGCTATTTCTTTTTTTCAATCGTCTTATTGAGGTGTACCTAGTGTGACCGAAAAATTGTCCGGATTTCCAAACATCCTCCGAGTCTAATCCGAAGCACCTGGTGTTCGGAAAATAAACCATACCTAATCGACAAACCCTTAAAAAGCCCTACAGATCAATGATCTGCATATCTACACTATAAATCTCGGGAACAATTCCGTCAATTAATAAAGTTGGGTACCGAACTCTGGAAGATTGTGTACAGAGCTATTACCCAAGGAGACCTCGGCCCCCCTTTTTAAGCAACACGCCAGAGATGACACTAGAAGCTATTTCAAAATTCGGTTTACACACCAAATAATGAATGCAATCAGGCAAAAAGCTCTATAGATATGCAAATATCGGTCATATCGGACCA
>NZ_PVNE01000060.1 GCF_003001905.1 Planifilum fimeticola | reverse complement strand
AGCCATCCAAGCATACATCCGTTGGCGCAACAAAAACAAACATCACGAAGCCATCTTAAAAGAACAAAACAAGATCAAGGTTGCCTGAAGGGGCACTAGATGATTTTCCGAACACCGGGAGCTTCGGCAAAAACCCGGGAGGTGTTCGGAAACGCGCAAACCCGCATGAAATCAGAGGATACGCGATCCGGCGGATGTGAACAGCGGGATAGAAAGGGCTAAAAAATTTGTCGAAAAAGGAGGTGTTCGGAAAACGGCGGAGAAGTATAGGAATGACAAGGGATAGAGCCTCCGCTACAGTCCAATAAGAACACCTCAGTAAAGAGGATTGAAACTGGTCCCCGGCTTCCCAGTTTTCACTGGGTTTTGTTCGTCCAATAAGAACACCTCAACAAAGAGGATTGAAACCACAAAGCTCCCTAAATAGGGACGCGAGGTAATATTCTTCGTCACAATGAGACCCCCTTAGTTAAGTATGGAATTGATTTTCCGAACAACGGCAGCTTCGGTTTAGGCCCGGGGGGTGTTCGGAAACGCGGAAGCCCGCATCAAATAAGGAAAAACGGTGTTTTGCAACTTTCAAAACAGGCGTTGGATTCTCTAAAAATTGGTTAAATGAAGGAGGTGTTCGTAAAATGGCGTAGAGGTCCAAGTACATCAAGGGATCCAGCGCCCGCCGTCACAATTAAAACACCTCAGTAGAGAGGATTGAAACAACATAAAATATTTCTTATCCCTTTCTATTTGTTTATCGTCACAATTAAAACACCTCAGTAGAGAGGATTGAAACTTATCGTCGGCGTCTACAATCTTCGTTTTCTTCACTGTCACAATGAGAACACCTCAGTAAAGAGGATTGAAACTTGATGTTCCAGAAAAAAGCCTACAACCGGTCGTGAGTCACAATAAGAACACCTCAATAAAGAGGAGCCTGCATCTCTCACTATTCCTCCGACCCTTCAACACAATCAGAACATCTAATAAAAAAGCCGGGCAATAATACCCGGCTTTCCTTCCTTTGTCCAGCTTTCACAAAAACGGGTTAATTCCTATACATAACTGTTGACATTAGATTTTCATTCTCGATGCACCGTGCTGCATAGGTGGCCAGTTTGGTTCCCTTATCCGGCTGGAAGGATTCGATCGCCTTGATCAAACCGATGGTCCCGATGGAGATCAGGTCTTCGGTGGACTCTCCGGTGTTTTCGAACTTTTTGACAATATGGGCGACCAGGCGCAGGTTGTGTTCGATGAGGGCGTTGCGGGCTTCTTTGTCTCCCTGGGCCATCCGCTTCAGATGTTCTTCCTCCTCTTCCTCCGTGAGGGGTTGGGGGAATGCGTTGTTTTTGATGTAGGAGACGAACACGATGATTTCCCGAAGCAGCATGGCCAGCGCGGAAAACATTCCGAACAAGCGAATCCCTCCTCGGTCCGTCGCCGATAAAAACAGGTATTATCACCTATATGAGGAAGGATTCCGGTGCGTGCCTGTACCCTGAAATTATCCATAAGGAATGATGAAAAATGACGGTCCGTTCTCCTTTATACAATAAAATCGGGTATGGTTTGCCGACTGATGGTTCATCTACAGAGGTGGGGTTCAAGCTTTCAAATGGGTCGGGACATTGCTTTCGTCGTTTTCATCGGTTTCGTTCTGTCACACACCTGCCCGAAACCAAGTATCCGAAATTGGGGCTTCTCAAAGGGGAGTGGCAGCGATATTTACCAAGCGAAGGTTGGAAGCAGACTGGATGATATTGCAATACGATGTGAATACCGATCGAGTGTTAGCCTATGATTTTGCTGATGGTGTAAACATACAGGGACTTCTGGAACAGGGTTTAGCCAGGGTGAGGTATGTCTACAAATCGCCCGACGTCTCAAGACACTGATCGAAACGGTTCATACTTTAATTCCAGAAAAAATGTCAGCTCCCACAAAGACGGTACCAATAAGGATGATGTAACTTGTGAATCGCTTCGCGGTGATCTCCAGCAGTGCAGAAGCCAAAAAGCTAATCAGGCGGGAAACAGCCATTTTTTCAATTGACCAAATTGTTTCCAGAAGTTATAGTGAAAATGTAACACCTCGACTTGGGTTTTTTAGGGGATTGTAGGTAACCAAAAACTGTTCCCAATTGTAGGCGGTAAATGAGTTCTCAGTCACTATAAAGGATTGTTTTTCCGAACACAGGTGGAGATGTTCGGAAACGCGTAAGCCCGCGTCACACAAGGGAAAACGGCACTTTAATCATTTTTGAACAAGTGCAATATTTCCTAAAAAATTCCAATCTCGAAGAGGTGTTCGGAGAGTCGCGTAAGGTACCAGTGATATCAAGGGATAGAGCCTCCGCCGTCACAATAAAAACACCTCAATAAAGAGGATTGAAACTTCCTTGAGCCAACCCCAAACCCGCTCGGCGGGCTGGGGTCACAATGGAAACACCTCAGCAAAGAGGATTGAAACCAATTGGTCTGACCGTTAAACATTGAAGTATATTCAGTTGCAATATAAACACCTCAATATAGAGGATTGAAACGAATTTCCATATTCCAGTCAGAAAGACCGTTTTCGTCACAATAAAAGCACCTCAGTAAAGAGGATTGAAACTCCCACCATTCTTTTAATTCCTCTTCCTCCTCGAACGTTGCAATGAGAACACTTCAGCAAAGAGGATTGAAACGCTAATGCCGCAGCCGGAACAGTAAGTATAGCTAGGTCACAATGAAAACATCTCAATAAAGAGGATTGAAACATATTCTCAATGCCGACGCCATCAGCCCCGGCAGGTCCTGTAACAATTGGAACACCTCAGTAAAGAGGATTGAAACTCGTCGGCTCCGATGGCGGCCATCGCGTCCTTAAGTCACAATAGAAGCTATTTCAAAATTCGGTTTACACACCAAATAATGAATGCAATCAGGCAAAAAGCTCTATAGATATGCAAATATCGGTCATATCGGACCA
>NZ_PVNE01000059.1 GCF_003001905.1 Planifilum fimeticola | reverse complement strand
AACGAAAATCATTTCGATCACCTATGAATCCATTCGACCATGAGGTAACATTTTCCTTCGGAATTTCCCGATCTAAGTTAGTCGACGGGGCACTAGTGAGACAAAAAACCATCTGGCCTTACATTGATATATCCTTTACCCCTACTATATTCGGCCCACCAATGATTTTTACCTGTTGGGGACAATTGGACATCCCATTCGTAATTGAAATCCAATTTTCTGTCACCATGATAGGGACCCTTAACCCATATATCGCCAAATCTTCCTGATACCCTTTATCATACTTGGTTTTTACCACCGGTAGCTTGTTAATACCTTTTGGAGGAATATACCGGAATGGACCTTATCTAGAAGACCCTTCGGGATTTGACTGATGGAATTTGCCCATCCCCATCGCCAAGTCTGTGATATTTCGGATTCGGTTCCTAGAATTTGCGTTTTGAATGCCAAATCGTCACCAAAGGTTAGCAAACCCGTTTCAAGATCGTAACCCCAGCTTCGATTTCCAACTAAATCGTTTAACCTCAGCTGTTTGTCAAAAGATGCCGCAACATGCTTGGTAAACAATTTTTTAAGATTTGTAGAGATCATCAGCCATTCCTCCTCTATTAGACAAGTAAACTAATCAATCTGAGTAAAAACATAAACCAAGGGTTCATAAGGCGGTTCTGTTCCGAAAAAGTAAATACTGTTTCCAAGAAACAATTCATAGTACCGCATCTTTGAGGGTTTAATCTCATCGGTAAAAAAATCATATTCCATTTGCGAAGGTGCACCGGGTAAGATATCAAACTGTAAATATTCATTAATTTGCATAAGAAACTTCATCGGAACATGCCCATCATAGCTGGCCGGAGTTTCGTCACCTTGAATCCATCGGGGTTTTCCGCCAACAATTCCAATAGCCTCTTTACAACCCTTGGCCGAAAGTTTCAATTTTTTGTACGCTACCTTAGGAACATATTCTGTTCTTAGTTCACCTTGGTCTGTCGGAAAAATGAGGATTCTAAAATTTCGTTGATACGATCTGAGAAAGTTTTTCGGAATATTAACCCCATAGAGTCCTCCCTGATCCAGTCCAATGCTGGGATTCCCTGAGGGAAGCATTTCCGGTATGCAATATTTCTCATCATCACAGGATGTACATGCAAAAATCGCTATCGACAAATCCTTCCATACATGATTTTTTGGAAAAGCAACCTGAAAGAAAAAAGACTGTTCAGCTCCACATAATTGACATTTCGGAAAGTCTTCCGTAATTGGTATTCTGGGATAGCCTCCTATAAAAGAAAGGACTTGTGGATGTTGAGGGACTTGCTGTTCATCAATGCACAATTGATAACCATTCATTGATACCACCTTCTTTATTGTATATGGTTTCTGCCATGAACGGAAGTATCCGTTCATGGCAGAAGATGAGTTTAAGGGTTAGGAAAAACCTTCCTTAATATTCTTCCATTTACTGTTGCTTCATAAACAATTTCATATGGTCTGGTTGAACCGGGATGGTATCGTGGGGTCACAGTGATATATACCTCTGCACCAGAAAGTACGTGTTGTTTTATTTTCCTTTCCCATCTTTGAAAGGCTCCGCGATTTACAGATCGGCTTTGGGGGATAATATTATATGAATTTTTTCCCCCAGGGCCACCTAGCTGTTTTCCGATTAGATGTCCCGCATAATCATTGTAAAACCCAAGGGATCTCGCTAACGCCCTGGAAGCAGGGGTGGTGGCCGTTCCCGTATCCAAAAATTGTTTTTCCAATTTTGCACTTACCCTGAGTACTTGTCCTTGACTTCCTACCAAAGATTCATAGGTAAATCCACTTTTGGTAGTTATAGAATACAGTGTTGCATTTGTCCCGTTAAAAGAGATTGGTTTCGCTGATCGGGCAATAAGCCCACCTGCTAATTTAGTAAATACACCTGTTGCTGCCGCCGCTAAATTCATGTGAGCATTAGCAGCATCCCCAAAGGCTGAATGGGGAGTGCTTGCCCACAAATATCCTAATAGAGCTTTTTGAAACTCTTTTGCTACATTTTTTCCGTACCTTTCTTCAAGGTCGTTTACCTTCCAATCAATCCATTCATTTTGATCATCTCCCTCATAAGCTAGAATCTTTTCAACCCTTCTGTATTGGTTAAGAGCATATCCAACGGGATCCTCATCTTCATACAAGGATCCACCAGCAGTACCTCCTCCAGCATCCAATAAGTGACCATCCAACTCCACCATCGTAATTGGATTCCCACCGGCAAAGGCATACCGGTTCATGTTCCAGGGATCCAGGGTGAGACGCATATCCTAAGGCGCCGTTGTACATGTCCCGCGTCAGGAAGCGGTTCAGACCCGGATCGTAGTCCCGGAAGCCCATGTCCACCTTGCCGGTGTGGGGATCCCAGCGCTTGTTGTTGAACCGGTAGACGTTGTACGGGTCGTCCGGGTTGTAGTTCGGATCCCGCGGGTCGTCCTTCCCAGTTGTGGATTCCTCGTCCAGCTTCCCGTAGGCGGTGTAGCCGTAGGTGGCGACGGGGGTGCCGCTCTCGTCGGTCAGAGCCTCCACGTCGGTGTGGGAGTTGTAGCTGTAGAAGCTCTGTTCCGTACTGCTCCCGTGCTTGATTTGAGACAGCCGCTCGCCCCAGGGGCTGTAGGTGTAGGACTTCTGGATCTCACCGGTCAGGTCGTTCGTCTCCGAGATGACGTTGTCGGTCAGGCCCAGATAGTTGAAGACGGTTGTCTTTTCATTCGACGTCCCGGCCTTCTCCGTCCGGCTGGCGGTCCGGTCCAGCGGATCGTAGGTGTACTTGGTCGTGGTACTGGTGTGCCGTCGTCCTCCAGCTTCTTGTGCTCGGCGATCCGGTCGAAGCCGTCGTAGGTGTATTTCTCCAGCAGCATCCCGTTCGCCGTGACGGTGTTCAGCCGGCCGAAGGGATCGTAGTTGTACTTGGCCGTGGTCCCTCCCGACGTCCAGACAGGAGCCGGTTCCGGTCGTAGGTGTAGGTGGT
>NZ_PVNE01000058.1 GCF_003001905.1 Planifilum fimeticola | reverse complement strand
GTTCAATCACAGCCCATTGTTCGTCTGTCAGCTCATGTCTCGTACTCATACTTCCATTTTACATTGGCAGATCATGTTTTTGAAATAGCTTGTAATGTCAGATTTCCATCCAACATTTGATACACCTTGTCGCAATATTTTAATAAACGCTCATCATGGGTAACCATAATGGCGGCCTTGTTTCGTGACCGCACGCCATGTGAAATCAGTTCGACCACTTCAAAGGCCCGCTGCGTATCAAGACTGGCTGTCGGTTCATCGGCAAGAATGATGCTTGGATCGTTCATGAAGGCGCGGGCAATGGCCGTTCGTTGCCGTTCTCCACCGGAAAGCTGGTCGGGGAACTTGTGAAGTTTGTCTCCTAAGCCCACTTCTTCCAACAACTCTTGAGCAAAACGCTTATCCTTATTTGTCATCGAGCCTGCCATTTTCTTGACAACTAACAGTTGATCAAGGACGGTCAAGTAGGGCACAAGGTTGGAGGATTGGAAAATAAAGCCGATTTGCTCCAAACGCAACTTTGCAAGTTTCTTCGGCTTCAAATCGGATAGCCGGGTTCCATTAATGATGACGTTGCCTTCAGAAGGCTTAAGAAGCGCACCGGCAATGGAGAGAAAGGTGCTTTTTCCGGAACCCGAGGGTCCGATCACTGCGAGAAACTGGCCGGGATGAACCGTTATGGACACACGATTTAAAACCCTGAATTCTTGATCTTCTACCTTATAATATTTGGATACATTTTCCAGAACAATACCTGTCATTATTCGATCCTCCCAATGGCTTGAAGTGGATCTATATAAGTTGCAATAAAGATTTTCCGATTGTTCGATTCTGTTTTCCTTCATAACAAGTCATTTTGATAGAATGCAGCGGGCGCTCTACTGGATGTAAAACAAAGTTTCAACTTATATAGACATTCCTCTTTTTGATTGTCCAATGAACACCGGAGCGGCACTTCGTACAGTTGCTTGTTCAAGATGATCGCACCCCTCGCGAATTTTTACATAACGCGCATTATAGATCATCCTACAGTCATATGGGTCATACCAGTAATCGCCCCTTCATTCATCGAATACACTTGGTGACATAATGACTGTATGTCCACCTTGTTGTGAGACGTCAATAAAATCGTGCAGCCCCTTTTGTTTTCTTCCCTGATAATCTCATACACCTTGTCTACAGATTTTTCATCCAGGCCATTCATTGGTTCATCGAGCAATATAAGTTGCGGCTTCTCCATAATGCACTGCGCGATGGCCAGTCTTTGTCTCATTCCGAGAGAATACGCCTTCACCGGCCTTTTATCATGCGGATCCAATCCCACTCTCTCGATCGCCTCTTTCACCTCACTCTCTCCGATTTTTTTCTGAATCATGGCTAAAAAATTTAAATTATCGAATCCTGAGTATTGTTCAAGGAAACCTGGTTTTTCCAACAAAACTGCGATATCGCTCGGAAACGATACGTCTTTATGCAACGTCTGGCCAAATACTGCTGCCGTGCCGCTGGACGGCTTCACAAGTCCGCTTATGACTCGGAATAACATCGTTTTCCCAGATCCGTTCGGCCCGACGAATCCATAAATCTTTCCTCTCTCCAACTCTAAGTTGATATTGCGCAAAACTTCTCTCCCTTTTATCGTTTTTGAAACATTGGACAAGACGATCGCATTCATATCGCAAACCTCCTAGATATAATCCGCGTTCTTCACTCTCTTTATCGTCAGATACCCGAACACACCGATCAACAAGAGCTCCACGAACAGAGCCGACCACAACATAGGGCCGCCCCGCAAGAGATCCACCATGCTGTAGTACAAAGGAACAAAAGCCATCGGCCTCTTTACGCCTACAAAAAACAAAGCGAGAATGATGACATTCGCCAGGTGATTCGTCGCATGCACCTTCAACAACATCCACACGCTGGCATGCCAATACAAATTCACTGCGATGCAAACGAACATGAGCACTAGTGAACGGTCAAACGAAAAAGCCATATGCGACACACAGAGACCGAAAACGCTGGCGATCAAAAACGCTGCCAACACATACACCAATGTAAACAGAACGCCAACCAGCAGCCTGGCCATCGTGTACGACGTCGTATCCCGCAACAAGATCCATAGTTTATATTCAAAAGATTTATCTCTTGTTTTCCAAATGATTTGGAGCAACACGACATATCCGAAACAAAACATCAACCAATACATCCAATTCGATATCGTCACCGACCCAAATAAACGAACGAGCGACTCGGATAGGTGTTTGGAAGAAAACGCCTCTGATCGGATAGACATCATCGTTCCTAACAACGGAAATAGGATGCATGTGATCCATACCCTTTTCAAGTCAACCTTGATGAGTGTGAACTCCAAAGACATCGGTTTCATAAGAGATCATCCTGAACATAATAATTTTTATAGTTTGACGAAAAACGAACTATATTGATCAACATCATGATGATCAAGGCTAAAAAAATCATTGTCCAAACTGGAGAGACTCTTTCACTTATGTAGAATACGTAAGGAATCACCCGGGCAGTGAACATATCCAATATGGCCAGCGTCATGACCGTCATGACGCTGAGAAAGCGTTTCGCCCAAAGATCCGTTAGTGCCACAAAAATCAATCCGAATATGGTGGTGACAAAAAAGTACATGAAGAGAAAATAAAGGAATGAACTTTTGTCATCACTGTGTGGCACATATAAAAAAACAGCATGGTAGTGCTTCATGTTTGGATATACCACATATTTCACAAACGCTGTACATAATCCGCCTACTACGGCAACAACGAGAGACACAAGCCCCGCGAAAACGATGACCAATAGCGCTTTATGCATCCCGATCTGTCCCCGAGTGCGGTATCTTCTTAGCACAATCCAAATATTGGTTTGAAGCGTTGAACCTAAAAGAAATAAAAAAGCAGGCAGATGAAAAAATTCATACCGATAGAGCAAGACAAAATCTTTTAGGCTATGCCACTTCGCAATAGTGCTCGATCCCCATGGAAGGGCGGCTGCGATCATCAACAAGGCCATAACCCCAAGAACCGTTTTGATGACGGTTCGATGCAGCTGCACATCTTGCCAGACAAAATCGAAGTTCTGTTTACAGAACATCCTCATTCTTCTTCACTCCATACCAAAATACCCCTAAGGCCATCATGAATTGGAGAGCGAACACGATGACGATTTTATGATAAGACAGTCCTTCTACTGGTTGTGACGGAACTAAGAAATTAAATGGGTCCCAGCCCAACTTGTTCGTGATCGTCAACACCGCCCAACAAACCATATAAATGATTTGCGGCAACAACGTGATCAAATATCGATTCTTCATCACTAACGAAAACGCCAAACCAAGGCAAACATAACCGCCGGCAAATAGCCCCCCGATCACGTAATAAACGAATATGTACCAGTAAGGCGAGATCGCAAGCAAAGACGAAAAGAGCGTTTTCTTTTCCCCCTCAAATGAATTATCTGGCAACTGCAGCGTCCCATCCATGAGCTGCCTGTATGCATGCGAAAAACTCGAATAATCCCAATGGTTGGTCAAAAGGTTCACGAGCACAACCCCAAGAAGAAGAGGAAGAAGAAATAAGAAAAACGCGCTGATATAGGCAAACAAAAATTTCCTCCGGTAATATACGCCTTTACCCATTCGCGTTAATTGGTAATGAAGATTTCCACTGCTTTGGTCTCGATAAATCGAATCCGCTAATGGGATCGATAACAATAATGGAAAAAGGAAGTAGTATAAGGCTGAAAGCACGTTAAAACTATAGCCTCCTAGACCAATCCATGCGAAGTGGGGCGATGTCAAGGCGAGAACATTCTGATTGTGATGATAGATTCGTTGGAGCAACTTCACATATTCGTTGTATTCTTTCACTCCCGTCACGACGGCGCCAATGACGAGCAACAGCAGGCACGCTGCGCCGATGTAAAAATTCTTGTTCTTGACCATTTTTAATAACTCTGCATACATGCTATCCTCTCCTATATCTTTTGGGGCTATTCCCCTTCGCCACCTTCGTGGCGAAGGGGAATAGCTCGACGAAGGAAACGGCTCTCTCCAAAATGCAGTTGATCATATCCGCTTGAGCCGATCACTTATCAGGATAGAATTTACCCGCAATATCAACAGTGACATAAGTGAAGGATGCATTTTCCGCAACTAATGAAACTTTTTTACCAACAGCACTTTGATCTACAGTAAAATAGCGAGTGTCATTATCCGTTACATTCAGCGCGGTTGCCGACACTTTCTTCGAGCCTTGCTGAATCCACATATTCGCTTTATATCCTTGTCCAACGACCGAATTTTCCACTTTGCTTTGGCTGTTCGTCGCTTTATTTGCGCTCGCTAATTCCGTGTCAGCTCCAAAGCGCGGGAGAACTGTAGCATAGAAGCTATTTCAAAATTCGATTCACACACCAAATAATGAATGCAATCAGGCAAAAAGCTCTATAAATATACAAATATCGGTCATATCGAACCACCAACCGACGGTAATTGTTCATCCAACCGAAGCAGCGTTCAATGATCCAACGCCGGCGGTATCCCTCTCCCACACGGATGGGGCGGCCACGACGGGGTTTGCGGCTTTTTCGCTGAATGGTGGGAATGGTGGGCTTGATTCCTCGTCGGCGCAACCAGATTCGGAAAGAACGGCTGTC
>NZ_PVNE01000057.1:1968-5121 GCF_003001905.1 Planifilum fimeticola | reverse complement strand
CCGCCTGGCAGCGTCCTACTCTCCCGGGGGCTCCCGCCCCAAGTACCATCGGCGCTGGAGGGCTTAACTTCCGTGTTCGGAATGGGAACGGGTGGATCCCCTCCGCTATCACCACCAGACGGATTTTGGTTGAGGATGTATGTCGCACCCTCAAAATTGGTTACGGGATCAAGTGCTAAGGTGCAAGGAGAAGCCCTCGACCGATTCGGATCCGTCAGCTGAACGCATTGCTGCGCTTACACCTCGGACCGATCTACCTCGTCTTCTCCGAGGGGTCTTACCTCACAGGCAAGCCTGCGAGTGGGAAATCTCATCTTGAGGGGGGCTTCGCGCTTAGATGCTTTCAGCGCTTATCCCTTCCGCACTTGGCTACCCAGCGGTGCGCCTGGCGGCACAACTGGTACACCAGCGGTGCGTCCACCCCGGTCCTCTCGTACTAAGGGCAGATCCTCTCAGATTTCCTACGCCCGCGACAGATAGGGACCGAACTGTCTCACGACGTTCTGAACCCAGCTCGCGTACCGCTTTAATGGGCGAACAGCCCAACCCTTGGGACCGACTTCGGCCCCAGGATGCGATGAGCCGACATCGAGGTGCCAAACCTCCCCGTCGATGTGGACTCTTGGGGGAGATAAGCCTGTTATCCCCGGGGTAGCTTTTATCCGTTGAGCGATGGCCCTTCCACTCGGAACCACCGGATCACTAAGCCCGACTTTCGTCCCTGCTCGACAAGTCCGTCTCGCAGTCAAGCTCCCTTCTGCCTTTGCACTCTATGCGCGCGATTTCCAACCGCGCTGAGGGAACCTTGGGGCGCCTCCGTTACCTTTTAGGAGGCGACCGCCCCAGTCAAACTGCCCACCTGACACGGTCCCCCGACCGGATCACGGCCGCGGGTTAGAACCCCGGCACGGTCAGAGTGGTATCCCACCGACGCCTCCACCGAACCTGGCGGCCCGGCTTCTCCGGCTCCCACCTATCCTGTACAAACCGTACCCGGATCCAATATCAGGCTGCAGTAAAGCTCCACGGGGTCTTTCCGTCTTGTCGCGGGTACCCTGCATCTTCACAGGGAGTACGATTTCACCGGGTCTCTCGTTGAGACAGCGCCCAAGTCGTTACGCCTTTCGTGCGGGTCGGAACTTACCCGACAAGGAATTTCGCTACCTTAGGACCGTTATAGTTACGGCCGCCGTTTACTGGGGCTTCGGTTCAGAGCTTCGCCCGAGGGCTAACTCGTCCCCTTAACCTTCCAGCACCGGGCAGGCGTCAGCCCCTATACTTCGCCTTGCGGCTTCGCAGAGACCTGTGTTTTTGCTAAACAGTCGCTTGGGCCTCTTCACTGCGGCCCCCTCGGGCTCGCCCGAAGGCTCACCCTACCGGGGCACCCCTTCTCCCGAAGTTACGGGGTCATTTTGCCGAGTTCCTTAACGAGAGTTCTCCCGAGCGCCTGAGGATTCTCTCCCCGCCTACCTGTGTCGGTTTGCGGTACGGGCACCTCACTCCTCGCTAGAGGCTTTTCTCGGCAGTGTGGGATCAGGGACTTCGGTACTTTAGTTTCCCTCGCCGTCACGGCTCAGCGTATATGGCGTGCGGATTTGCCTACACACCCGCCTAACCGCTTGGACGCGCACTTCCAGTCGCGCGATCCCCTACCCTCCTGCGTCCCCCCGTCGCTCAAACGGAGTGGAGGTGGTACAGGAATTTCAACCTGTTCTCCATCGCCTACGCCTTTCGGCCTCGGCTTAGGTCCCGACTTACCCTGAGCGGACGAACCTTCCTCAGGAACCCTTAGGCTTTCGGCGGAGGGGATTCTCACCCCTCTTTTCGTTACTCACACCGGCATTCTCACTTCCCGGCGCTCCACCGCACCTCGCGATGCAGCTTCGACGCCCCGGGAACGCTCCCCTACCATGCCCTTAGGCATCCGCGGCTTCGGTGGTCCGTTTAGCCCCGTTACATTTTCGGCGCAGAGTCACTCGACCAGTGAGCTATTACGCACTCTTTCAATGATGGCTGCTTCTAAGCCAACATCCTGGTTGTCTGGGCAACTCCACATCCTTTCCCACTTAACGAACACTTGGGGACCTTAGCCGGCGGTCTGGGCTGTTTCCCTCTTGACTACGGATCTTAGCACTCGCAGTCTGACTCCCGGAAAACGAGTCCACGGCATTCGGAGTTTGACTGAGTTCGGTAACCCGGGAAGGGCCCCTAGCCCAATCAGTGCTCTACCTCCGCGACTCTCTTCCGAGGCTAGCCCTAAAGCTATTTCGGGGAGAACCAGCTATCTCCGAGTTCGATTGGCATTTCACCCCTACCCACACCTCATCCCCTGGTTTTTCCACACCAGTGGGTTCGGGCCTCCAGCAGGCATTACCCTGCCTTCACCCTGGACATGGGTAGATCACCCGGTTTCGGGTCGACGACGATGTACTCATGCGCCCTGTTCAGACTCGCTTTCGCTGCGGCTCCGGCCTTCAAGCCTTAACCTCGCACACCATCGTCACTCGCCGGTTCATTCTACAAAAGGCACGCCGTCACGGGTCAACGCCCGCTCCGACTGCTTGTAGGCACACGGTTTCAGGTACTCTTTCACTCCCCTCCCGGGGTGCTTTTCACCTTTCCCTCACGGTACTGGTTCACTATCGGTCGCCAGGGAGTATTTAGCCTTGGGAGGTGGTCCTCCCTGCTTCCCACGGGGTTTCCCGTGCCCCGCGGTACTCAGGGTCCGTCCCGGAGGGACGCCGGTTTCGGTTACCGGGCTTTCACCGTCTATGGCGGGCCGTTCCAGACCACTTCACCTACCGGCATCCTTTGTCACTCCGTGTGGGACGCCCTACAACCCCGACGGGCCAAAGCCCGCCGGTTTGGGCTGTTCCCCGTTCGCTCGCCGCTACTGAGGGAATCGCATGTTGCTTTCTTCTCCTCAGGGTACTAAGATGTTTCAGTTCCCCTGGTGTGCCCCCGTCCACCCTATGGATTCAGGTGGCGGTACCGGCCCTCGTCAGACCGGTGGGTTGCCCCATTCGGGAATCCCCGGATCAACGCTCGCTTACAGCTCCCCGAGGCTTATCGGAGTTCGCCCCGCCCTTCATCGGCTCCTGGCGCCTAGGCATCCCCCGTGTGCCCTTACCTGCTTCTCCTCGCACACTCTTC
>NZ_PVNE01000056.1 GCF_003001905.1 Planifilum fimeticola | reverse complement strand
GTTTTCAGGGTGGCTTCCGCTAGCCGGATTTCATGATGGTGGGCGCTGTCCAGATACAGACCGATCGGCACCCCGTTTCCATCCGATACCATCATGACCTTGGTTCCCTTGCCCACCTTGGTTTTTCCAATCCCGTTTCCCCTTTTTTGGCGGGAACAAATCGACCATCCAGAAAAGCTTGAGCCCATTCGATTTTCTCTTCCGCATCCATTCGACTCAACAGTGCACGCCAAATCCGCTCCCACGTCCCGTCTTCCGACCATTGTTTCAGCCGCCGCCAACAGGTGGTGGGAGAACCATATTGCCGGGGCATGTCCGCCCAAGTACAACCGGTTTTCAAGACGTAGAGAATTCCGTTCAGGGTTTTTCGCGGATCTGCGGGCGGACGTCCGGGTCCCGGTTTTGGTTTGGGAAGAAGAGGTTCAATCACAGCCCATTGTTCGTCTGTCAGCTCATGTCTCGTACTCATACTTCCATTTTACATTGGCAGATCATGTTTTTGAAATAGCTTGTAAAGTGAGCCAACCTTTCTTTCCTGTTAAACAAGCAAAGGACGGGCTCGCGGATATGATAAAATTGCAAAAAAACAAACATGGCAGCGGTGAGTGACCGTGATGGCCAAAAACAGGCTGGATGTTGAAAAGCAGACCGCTTTGGTGCTACAGGGTTTAAAGGGCAAGATTCCGCTTGAAGAGCTGTTGCGCCAATATGATGTCAGTGAAGACACTTACCACATGCTCCGGGATTGTTTTATCGAGGCCGGGAAGAAGGGGTTAAAGAAGGAAAGCAACCGCGTGAAACGATACGCAATCTTTGCTGCGATCCTTTTTAGCCGTTATTGGATCTCTGTCTTTCAATTACAGCTACAAATTCCAACCGAAAGAGTTTACGGGAAAATTGCATCATATAAGCAGACCGTCCGAGGGAATCGGAGCGTATTCGATTCATGTAGAGCTTCCCGATGGCGCTTATAAAACAATCACATTACCCCTGGTAATATGTTCTTATCCTTGGCCGATCCATGAACGGGATCATATCAATAAAACCTTTGAACTCGCTCGGAACAAACCGACCCGGGTGGAAGTGATGGAATGGAAGGCTACAAGCTATTTCAAAAACATGATCTACCAATGTAAAATGGAAGCATGAGTACGAGACATGAGCTGACAGACGAACAATGGGCTGTGATTGAGCCGCTGCTTCCCAAACCCAAACCGGGACCCGGACGACCGCCCGCCGATCCGAGAAAAACCCTGAACGGAATTCTGTACGTGTTAAAAACGGGTTGTACTTGGGCGGACATGCCTCGACAATATGGTTCTCCCACCACCTGTTGGCGGCGATTGAAGCAATGGTCGGAAAACGGGACGTGGGAGCGGATTTGGCGTGCTCTGTTAAGTCGAATGGATGCGGAAGAAAAAATCGAATGGGCTCAAGCTTTTCTTGACGGTCGATTTGTTCCCGCCAAAAAAGGGGAGACGGGATTGGAAAAACCAAGGTGGGCAAGGGAACCAAGGTCATGATGGTAGTCGATGGAAAGGGAGTGCCGATCGGTCTGTATCTGGACAGTGCCCAACATCATGAAATCCGGTTGGCGGAATCCACCCTGAAAACGGTTCGGGTACCGCAAAGGAGAGGACGTCCTCGAACACGACCCAAGGAATTGGTGGCTGACAGAGCTTATGACAGCCGTTCTTTTCGAATTTGGTTGCGCCGACAAGGGATCAAGCCCACCATTTCCACCATTAATCGAAAAAGCTGTAGACCCCGTCGTGGCCGACCCATCCGTATCGGAGAGGGGTACCGCCGGCGTTGGATCATTGAACATTGCTTCGGGTGGATGAACAATTACCGGCGGTTGGTGGTTCGATATGACCGATATTTGTATATTTATAGAGCTTTTTGCCTGATTGCATTCATTATTTGGTGTGTGAATCGAATTTTGAAATAGCTTCTAGAAAAATGTTCATCCCATCCAAGGAATTTATCTCCGCGTTTGCGATGTTCGTTTGCAATATGTTTGCAAAACTGATTTCAGTTTTTCAGCAACGAGAAAAGCCTCCCTTTTCAGGAAGCCCTATCATTCCTGATCCGAATACGTGAGAATCACTTGCAATAGCCGGGCATAATGATAGGGAACCGTTTCCGCCGGGAGGCCTCCGCCCGGATGCATGGTCTATGGCAACAAAGGGCAGGTTCCCAGATCCAAACTGGCTTTTTTCTTCTCTTTCGTTTATACTTTTATTCACAGCAGTGCCTGCTCGTTTCTTAACCTAAGTTATCATCATACAAGAAACCACTACGATTTATTTTTCCCAAGGTAAAAGGATAAGTCATAATGATAACACAGTGGGAGGACTCTGTATCGGTGCTTAATAAATTCGAAAGTGTTCAGTTGAATTTGTTCAAAGAAATGGAAGAAAACGCTGAAACAAAAAATAATGATCGGAGAAAGGGCTCACAAGCTACACTGAGAACCAATCAATCAAGTAACCGCAAAGCGAATTCTTCGACTTTTTCTGATAACATGTCGCTTCCAATACATAGGTGGTTTCGTTATTCGGCTGGGTTTTCCGCTATATGGGTAAATCAGTTAATTGAACAAGAAAAAGCTAATGGTCGATGTAGGATTCTCGATCCATTTGCAGGGTCTGGAACAGTGCTCCTAGAAGGTGAGCGCTGCAACGTGGAAACAATAGGAATTGAAGCTCACCCATTTGTTTCACGTATTGCACGGGCTAAGCTTTATTGGAGAGAGAGTCCATCAAGATTTAGGGACTACGCCTTATCTGTTTTAGAGAAAGCTCAAAAAACAGAAGGTAGTATCGAGGGATATCCCGAGTTAATAAAGCGATGCTATCCGGCTGAAAGCCTCGCTCGACTAGACTCTTTGCGAAGGGCTTGGGAAGAAGACAACGACGGATCATCTATTTCAGAGCTTACATGGTTAGCACTAACCTCTATTCTTAGATCTTGCTCTCCTGCGGGTACCGCTCAATGGCAGTATGTTCTTCCTAATAAAAGAAAGGCCAAAGTGGTTGATCCCTACGATGCGTTTCAAGAAAAGGTTCAATTAATGAGTAGGGATATGGCCGAGAGACAGAATAGCATTGGTGGTCCAGAAGGTAGACTATACCAAGAGGATGCTCGACAGTGTTTATCAGTTTCGAACGGGTGGGCTGACCTCGTTATTACTTCACCACCGTACGTTAACAACTACGATTACGCTGACGCGACTCGGCTTGAAATGAGTTTTTGGGGTGAAGTTCAAAGCTGGAGTGATCTTCATTATGCTGTAAGGCAATATCTTGTTCGTTCATGTACACAGCATGTAGCAAAGCTAAAATTAAATGAAAAGGTCCATGAGATCGTTTGTGATCCTTTATTGGAACCTATCCATTCAGAACTTGCCGCTACTTGTAAATCCCTAGAAGCAGAACGTGAAAATCATGGTGGGCGTAAACCATACCATGCTATGGTAGCAGCTTACTTTTATGATATGGCAAGGGTTTTCATTGCTTTACGACGAGTTACTGCTAAAGGAAGCTTAGTTTGCTTTGTTATAGGTGATTCTGCACCATATGGTATTTATGTTCCAGTTGATAGGTGGCTAGGTGAGTTAGCAAAATCTTCAGGTTTTGTCTCCTATCGTTTTGAAAAAACTAGGGACAGAAACGTGAAATGGAAAAACCGTAAACACCGGGTCCCTCTTCACGAAGGTAGACTATGGATAAAAGGGTGACAAACATGGCACAGTCTCCAACTCATAAATTTGGACAGATAATCGGTGAATTATTGGAAGCTGCCATAGAACCTTTGTTGGCTGATTTTGCGAAAAGACATGGCCTATACCTTGACAAAAAAGGCCCTCGACCGGCACGAGGTACTCAAAAAAAGGTATCCTGGACAGATCTTTACGGAAACACTCATGATTTGGATTTTGTTCTTGAACGAGGAGGAACTAAGGACAAGTTTGGAACACCTGTGGCTTTTATCGAATCTGCTTGGCGCCGTTATACAAAGCATTCAAGAAATAAAGCACAAGAAATTCAGGGGGCAATACTCCCTCTTGTACAGACTCACCACCTTGCGGCTCCATTTACAGGCGTAATTCTTGCTGGAGATTTTACTGACGGATCACTTACGCAACTTCAGTCTTTGGGATTTAAAATCCTTTATTTTCCGTATGATATGGTTGTTGAAGCTTTTAAGGCAGTCGGGATTGATGCATCCTTTGATGAAAACACATCGGACGAAGAGGTATTGAAAAAGGTTCGCGCTTGGGAAGCGCTTCCGAAATCTGCCCATAAAGAAGTGTGTAAGGTATTATTCGAGAAGAATAAGGATGAAGTACAGCAGTTTATGTATAATCTTGAACGATTTGCAACCAGATACATTGAATTGGTACATATACTTCCTCTTCATGGGGAAGCGGTAGAGTGTGAATCCGTGGAACAAGCAGTCCAGTTCATTCAAAAGTATGATAAAAGCGGGAGTTCAGCTCCTATTGTCAAATACGAAATCCGTATCCGTTATAATAACGGAGATAAAATTGAGGCGCAATTTGAGAGTAAAGAATCTGCAATTCAATTTCTCCGTTCTTACCAGCAACCAACACTTCGGCCTTCCCATTGTTCCGAAAATTAACCCGGGCAAGGTAAATCTCCCGGGTTTTTTCATCTTTTAAATTTGTCCAATTCGAAACATCTATGAAATCCGCCAGCATTCCAAAGTACATTCATTGGATATCTAAGAAGTTCAACTGGATCTGAATCCAAATGATTGATGACTATCTCAGGTAACTGTATGGTATCACGATCCAAGGGTACAAGCTATTTCAAAAACATGATCTGCCAATGTAAAATGGAAGTATGAGTACGAGACATGAGCTGACAGACGAACAATGGGCTGTGATTGAACCTCTTCTTCCCAAACCAAAACCGGGACCCGGACGTCCGCCCGCCGATCCGAGAAAAACCCTGAACGGCATTCTATACGTGTTGAAAACCGGTTGTACTTGGGCGGATATGCCCCGGCAATATGGTTCTCCCACCACCTGTTGGCGGCGGCTGAAACAATGGTCGGAAGACGGAACATGGGAGCGGATTTGGCGTGCGCTGTTGAGTCGAATGGATGCGGAAGAGAAAATCGAATGGACTCAAGCTTTTCTGGATGGTCGATTTGTTCCCGCCAAAAAAGGGGAAACGGGATTGGAAAAACCAAGGTGGGCAAGGGAACCAAGGTCATGATGGTATCGGATGGAAACGGGGTGCCGATCGGTCTGTATCTGGACAGCGCC
>NZ_PVNE01000055.1 GCF_003001905.1 Planifilum fimeticola | reverse complement strand
TAGTTCGGTATGACCGATATTTGCATATATATAGAGCTTTTTGCCTGATCGCATTCATTATTTGGTGTGTAAACCGAATTTTGAAATAGCTTCTACTCCCTCTCCTAAATACAAACGAGTTGAACAAGTCAACAAAAAAGAAAATATGCTTTTATATGGCCCCTAATCACCGCGGTATTGGATCGGAACCGAAATGGAACCATGGTCAATTAACCCCAATTTTTTACCTGTCAACGTAAAATGGATTTGTTTGCATATTTCTATCAGATCAGTCTCCGTGTCCCCCTCCTTCATTTTAAAAATAGCAGTTAAACCGTCAGGTCGATTATCAACCGTACCTACATAAGACATAAAAAGATTGCCCTCCATCCAAACCAATCGTTCTTTTGCTTCTTCCGGTAAATGTGCTTCTATTTGGATGTCTCCAACTGCCGCCCATGCAGAATCGTTATTCAGTCGAAAAACAAAATTAACATGTCGATAATGATTCGGATGATTTACAATATCTTTCGCTTGTTTGGGGTCAATCTCTCTTTTTACCAATTGTTCTTCTGTAAAACCGTACTCCTCAATTGTATTCACTACAACTTTTTGCCAATCCACTTTTAATATCTGTCCCGAAACATCAATAAAATATAGTGTAAAATAAACGACAACCAAGACTGCGATTATAATCCCAAGGATCAATAGTTTTTTCACCATTATCTACTCCTTAAATCTGTCCAGGCTATCCCTGAATAATAACTAGTTTTATCCCTGGAATATGGTTAAGAAAGTCCATATTCCAGACCTCCATAATCCCCATAAAAAGAGAAAAATCCTCTTCTTGAATCGCTTAGTCTCCGCTAAATTGAACCGGAACCGAAATGGAACCGTAGCCAAAAAATCCTATTTTCTTACCCGTCAACGTAAATCGGATCTGTTTGCAGATTTCCACCAGATCTTCTTCCGTGTCCCCCTCTTTCCAGTTTAAAAAAAGCAATCACGCCGTCAGGGTGTTCTTCTTTTGTGCCCGCATATGGAAAACTTAAATTATCCTCCATCCAAACGAGTCGCTGTGTAGCTTCCTCCGGTAAATGCACTTCAATTTGAATGTCTACAACTGATGCCCCTGCTGAGCGGTTATGGAGATCAAAGGTAAGAAATACACGTCGATATTGATTCGGATGGTTTACAATGTCTTTCGCTTGTTCGGAACTTATTCCCCTTTGTATGAGCCCTTTTTCTGTATAATTTCGTTCCTCCATGCTTTTTACCGTTACTGTAGGCCTTCTCACTTCCAATATCTGTCCGGAAACATCAATGAAATAAAGGATAAAATAAGCTGCGACCAACACCCCAATGACTATCCCAAGAATTAATAATTTTTTCACCCATTACCCACCCCCTTTCTCAACTAATCTCCAACAAACATCACAGCACTTTCCGAATAATATGCCGAAATTTATGAAACCAGCCCGGTTCTCCGCGTTCAGAAACTTCTGTAACCATAATCCCTTGCTTATTAGATGGTAAAAATGAGAAAAAATCAATTATAAAAAATAGACGCCGGGAGAGGACCCATTTTTCCAAATCGGGCCTTTCCCGGAATATGGCCGAAACCCCCACCTATTGTTCATACTTCTTTTCCATATCCCCTGCTTTTTCTTTAACTCTTTCAATCTCTTTATCTTTGGAGTCCCATAGTAAATTGCGCAACTTGTCATGTCTTTCATATCTGTAATCATAAAGCAGGTTGCGTCTGTTCCAGATTTTATCATGTAATGCTCTCTCGTCCTGTAACTTACCCTTCTTTTCAAGGTAGTCCTTTGCTTCCACCATTCTTTCATGCTCCCTTAGGTACTTATCTTGAATACCATAGGAAGCTTCATTCAAAATATCTATTTTTTCTCCCCAAATTTCTCGAGCATCCGATGCACTATCAAGCCCCCATATTGTCCATTCATTCCGCAACCGATCATATTCCTGTTCCAAATGCTTCCTAAGATCCTCTCCGGTGTTTACCGTGGTGTATTTGCCCCCGCCGGCTTCCGCCACCTTCTTCAGCGCCCGCTGTCCGGCGTTGTCCACGTCAAAGCCGATGATATTGACGATCGCTTGGATTTCCGAATCGTGTAGCTCCTTCGCTGCCTTGACCGGATCCCCGCCACAGGTCTCAATCCCGTCGCTCACCACGTAGATGATGTTCTCCACATTTCCTCCCGTCTCACCACTCAAATCGTCCTTCGCCTGCTCGATCGCCGCGGCCAGAGGAGTCCAGCCCGTCGGTCGGAACTTGTCTAGAGACTTCTGAAAGGACGACTTGTCATAGGCATCCAGTGGATAAACCACTTCGGTGCTCTTGCAGGAGAGCGCTTTATCCTTCTGCTGATTGCTTCCCTTGTGTCCATAGACCCGCAACGCCACCTGGGCACCCTTTGGCATTTTGGAAACAAAGTTCCGGATCGCATCCTTGGCCAGGTCCATCTTCACCCCGCCGCTCACCCGGCCGGCCATGCTCCCGCTGGCATCCAACAGAATCTCCACGTTCACCCGTTTGGGAAGCTTCCCCTCCTCCGGGGCATTGACGCTTCCCGGCGTTTCACGATCGGTCCTGATAGTCGGATCCAGTTCGTCTAGGGCTTTGACTTCGGGTTTATAATCCTCTGCCAAGAGAGCCACCAGATGGTTGTAAGCCTCGTCCGTCGTCATGTTGTCGGGCAGTTTGTCCAGCTCCGCCTTTACCTTTTCCTCATCATACTTGTCCCCGGCGTATTTGCCCGGTCCCTCCCGGAGCATCCCCTCCACATCAGTTGCCGCCTGCTTCACTTTGTTTTTATCGGGCGTTTGGTCGGCATTCTTCTCCGAAAATAAAGAACATCCGCTGCTGAAAACCAGGCAGAGGGTCAGTATCCATGAGAGCACCTTCTTCATTACACTTCCTCCAGTCTTTTTGCAAAATCCCATATGAATCCAAAGTCTTTCACCGAAGATTATACCTGCTGATCCCTTTGGGTCAATAGAACTTTATCAACAAATCAACGTTATTCATTTATTTTTTGAATGATATCTCAAGGGATTATTGGGTCATAGACCGTAATGTCTCATAAAAAAGGACCGCCAAAGTGGCGATCCCTTTTTCTCTCGGATTTGCAAATGTATTACCTGGGATTTCGAGCCATGACGAGAGTCTGTGGGAACATATTTATACCCTTTTCCCTATTCCCTTTTATATCGCATCCTCCATAATCTATCGGTCTATCCTTATAGTTGTTTATTTGAACATTGTCTCGTATATTACGTAAAAATAATTGGATATCCACAATTGGAAAGCCAAAAGCGGAAAAACCAAGGTTACATTTATGAGCACAATTTTTCCAAAATGCTCTTGGTAAAATCTAAATCCCTCTTTTAAAACCGTTGCCATCGTCATCACCTTTTTGTATGCGAGGATTGCGCGCTGTACGAAACAAATGATTATATATAGCTAAATCTGAATCCTGATACTTCCCTTGAAGGGAACGCTCAATCTGTTGAATCAATCTCTTATCCTCAGGGCGTATCTGATTCATCATGTTCCGGTGATAAAAAAGCAGCATAAGATAACGCATCCACGTAAGGATTTTCCAGGGTGGGATGTAGCGAACGAGAGCGCGCATCAACCGTTCTCTCTTCTCAAAGGACTGAAGTTGGGCCTGATTTCGATCGTACATCGCTTGTACAACTTGTAATTGCAATTTCCTCATTTCTTTTATCTCTTCCTCAGTCGCCCTGAAGTCTTGAAAAACCTTATCAAGGAGAGCTTTTCCCTTGGCTATCGCATCTTCCATTTCCCGCCGCTTTTCAATTTGGAATTTCGATACCTGCCGAAAGGTTTCCAGGTCTTCCCGAAGCTCTGGAGACAACCGATATTGAAGTTCTTGTTCGATTTTTTCCAACAAGGACAATATATGACGATACGACTGGGTAGTCCGGGTTCTGAGCAGATGCTTCGCTTTGTAATAAAATCTATTTTTTACAGAAGTTACAAGAGGGGCTAACTCTATCACTTTTTTGACTTCATCAAAATATGGAACCGTGCCATCTCCTCGAACTACAAGGGGATTTCCGTTTGGATAGTATTCAACGTAATAGTAAGTCTCACCCCTATATTCAATACCACAAGGAAGAAAATGGTATTTTTCCTTTCTCCGCTTATATCGCTCTACCGTCTGAATAACCTTATCAGGAACTCTTTTTTTCACAGACTTCTTTATATTCAACTAAACCATCCCTTTACTGTGTTCCAACCTTTTGAAACCACATTTCCCGCCTTCTTTACCGCTGACGCTGCATCATTAATCAACTATTTGCCCAAACCCAAGGATCGGTCACCAATTTTTATCCTCTACTTAATGGCACTTCGCATTAACTCATTATCTCTTGGATTTCTCGTCCGGGAAAACACCCACTCAAAATGTGTTTTTCGGTATTCTTCTCCCTCGCAGGTCATTTCGGTCGTCCTCTTGAGCCTCTAAATCTTCCATGTTCATAATAGTCATCACCCGGTGATGTTTTTTCAAGCGGGGATATCGCCACCACAGCAATAATGGACACCTGTGAGGAAAGATACCCCAAAACCGTCTCCCGTTCGTGGTAGGTGGATACCTGGACATCGTGTTGGATGAACAGGCATTCGATATATCGATAAAATTGAGATCGCAATTTTTGAACAAATTCCTCTGTGATCAAATAGTGGGTGGTCAGTTCATGAAACATTTTCTCTGTCGCCAGGACGATCTCCCTAATCTCCTGCTGTTCCTCCAGGGCCCTTCGGGGAATGCTCTGGAATACGTCAAAGGCAGCCTGAATGTCCGGAGGCAAAGGCTCATTCAGCAGGGCATGGATTCGGCTTAACAGCCTCTCCAGCTCCTCTCAGTTATACGTTGGTCGGTTGGCATAGTGCGGCCCCTCCAAGCAATATTTCCCGGAACATTCCATCCGTGGAGTTGATCATCCTAAGCGGCTTTTTCGCCTCTGAGAACGGCGGAACCGATCCGTCCTCCCGAATGACCAAGTACCCTTCGGAAATTTTATTGGGATCGAACTTTCCTTGACCATAGGTGGCATAATAATAAAGTTGGCCCGATACCCAGGCCCGACTAGCTCCTACATCTTCGCTTTCACCAGGTTTCTTATACATCGCTGCCGCTTTTTTTACTGCCTCAGGAACCGAAGGGAAGGGTTTTTCGGTTTTATATTGGGGCGGATACGTTTTTTCATTTTCAAGTCCCTTTTCATGGTATTTCAACATGTTCTATGAGAAAAACCATCCCTTCACCTTATTTCCAAGCCATTTAGCTCCACTTTTCGCCATATTCCATCCGGCCCTAAAGATCTCCCGATGTTTATAGCGCCAGCTTATGGCTCGCAACACCGCTCCCGTTGCAATCACTCCATGTCCACTAAACATTGAAATTTCTATTTAATGTTTGTATTGATCCAACATTTCTTTTTCTTTCTCCCTCACTCTCTTCTGTTCTTTAATCCTCTCTTCATCTAGAATCTCGTTTAATTCTTTATAGCGCATTTTTTATATTCAGTTATTTTTTTCCAACGATCACTGATTTTAGTGTACAATTCGGCAGGGTTTTGTAATTTCCCCCTTGATTCAAGATAGTCTTTGGCATTTAGCATTCGAGTATTTTCCTCATGATTTGTTTGTGACAACAATGTAGTGCCCCGTCGACTAACTTAGATCGGGAAATTCCGAAGGAAAATGTTACCTCATGGTCGAATGGATTCATAGGTGATCGAAATGATTTTCGTT
>NZ_PVNE01000054.1 GCF_003001905.1 Planifilum fimeticola | reverse complement strand
AGCCATCCAAGCATACATCCGTTGGCGCAACAAAAACAAACATCACGAAGCCATCTTAAAAGAACAAAACAAGATCAAGGTTGCCTGAAGGGGCACTAGAAAGCCGGACAACGGCATCCCGGCCGGTCAACCCAACTCCGGCGAGAACATGCTCATCTTGGAATGTCCGGCAAATCTGCCGGCGTCCCCGTCATCCCTTCAATGTTCCGGCCGCCGAACAAATCGCCACCACGTCACGGCGGTGACCGCGACAAAGCTCAGCAATCCGCTGAGGACGAGAAAGCGATCCGCCCGGAGGACGGCCGGGGCCACGAGCCCGGTCAACAGGGAACTGACCGGCCATGTAAACTGCTCCAAAGCCCTTTTCAAGGAGAAGATCCTCCCCTGAACATGGGCTGGAACCGCCTCCTGGAACAGGGTCAGTGCCAGGGTATCGGAAATCACCCAGCAGACCCAGCCCCTCCCAGGGCGGCGACGGCAAGGGAGGTCAAGATCCCCGCGGCTCTTCGCTCAGGTCCCCCCACATCAGGAGAATGACGCTCCCGAGAAGGGCTCCACCGCTCAGCGAAGCTTCCATCATGCCAAACAGCCGGGGCCCTCCCTGAAACACCTGGGTGACGAGTTGAGGAATCAGAACATTTAGACCACTCCCGAGGAAGACGATTGCAGCCAGCATCATGAGCAAAAGCAATGCCCGCTGGGAGCGCAAAAAACGCACCCCGCCGGAAAGGTCTGACAACAGTGTCACCTTACGCTCCTGATCGGCTTCTTCCCCCCTTTGCGACACCTTTGGGAAAGGAATCCGCACAAAGACCAGGGAGAGCGCGGCGGAAAGAAACGAGAGGGCGGCCAGTGGCAGCAGATGGGCGGCGCTCCATCCTGTGGCCAGGAGAAGGCCTCCAAAGGCCGGCGCCAGAATCCGGGAACTTTGCATTCCGAACTCCAGGAAACTGTTTGCCCTGGCCAGACGACTGCGGGGAATCAGCCGGGGAATGGAGGACTGAAGCGCCGGGCCTTGGAAGCTGTTGCAACAGGACACGCCCGAAGCCACAACATACAGCAAGGGCACAGGCGCATGGCCAATGCTCATACCCAATACCGCAACAGCGGTAACCAACCCGCTGAATAAATCGGAACCCAGCAAGATCTTTCTCCGGTCCCAGCGATCGACGCAGACACCGGCAATGGGGCCCAGCACGATATAAGGAATGGCCACAAACACCCATAAGGCGGCAAGGGCCAACCCCGATTCAAGCCGGGTCCACAGCTCCCACTGAATGGCGAAGAGCGCAAGACCGGTTCCCAGAGCCGAGACTACCTGACTTGCCGCCAGAAACAGAAACATCACCCGGCCGCGTTGCGCGGACCGTTTTTCCGACACGATCCCGTTCTCCTCCAATCATAAAAATCAAGGAGCGCCTCTGGGGCACTCCATTGTTATTCGTACGATATAGTCCTTTCCCGCGTAAGCGGTACTTGTCCAATATTTTCTAAATCTAACAGGAGCATAAAGGAACAAATTTGGGAAGGTTGTCCATAAACCAACGCAAGTTGGACTGATATGTCAAACAAATGCTGGATAACTTCACTTCTTTGGGATTAATGAGTTAACTCGATCTCCATTTCCAAAAGCAAAGAGCTCAAACTTTTTCCATGAGAGTCCATAGCGAGAGAAGTTGTTACTCCCCCGCTTAAGGCATTATGACAAACAAATTGAAGTGCAGCAATATGAGGTAACTCGTAGCGAATCACGTCACCAGCCACGATTTTCCGGAAGTGCTGTTTTACTTTCGTTACTGTTACTTTTTCTCGTAACAGGGGGAAATCTCGCTCATTGTAACAGATAAGTGATAATATAAGTGTATTTCCTTTGTCACCGGCACGACAATGAGCTATTTCGTATAATTTTTTCCTCATTTGCCCCACTCCCGTATTATAACCTGTGGAATCACTTTTTCCCTCGGGATGGTAACGGAAACGATTCCAACCAATTCGTTTACGTATTTTCGTACTCCTCCACCACCAGCTGGTCCGTTGGTGTAAAGAGCCTCCACTTCTTCTCCGATTCGTTCCGCTTGTTCTTTGAACAGCGCCTTTCCGGCAATCCTCAGTCGAACTTCATAGGGGGCACCCTCTCCAAAAGACATCCCGTGAAGGGATGTACAACCAATGTAATCAATGCGAAGCTCGGAATACTCATCCTGTAATCTTTGAGATACCACTTCTCCCGCTAGTTTTGCACGTGCTAGTGCATTCGTTCCGGCATAAGAGATCTCCCCTTCCCCTAGAAAACCTGCATGATATCCCACGCTGACCTTTAGCGTGGAGGGGCGAAACCTCCCCCTACAACCGGATACCTCGATACAGTCCGGACCGACTTCATGTAGATGAACCGTTGTAAAATCGGCGATGACATCCGGCGTAACATATTGAGTAGGATCGGTAATTTCATATAGGAGCTGTTCTTTCACAGTGGCAAGGGTGATTATACCTCCAGTACCTGCCACTTTACTGATGAAAGCAGTACCGTCCGAAGCTATATCGGCATAGGGAAATCCCAGAGCCGCAAGGTTTGGTACTTCTTTTCTCCCGGGGTCTGCAAAGTAGCCACCTGTGATTTGCCCAGCGCACTCTAGTAGGTGTCCCACTACAGTGCCTTGTGCGATTCGATTGGTATCATCCAACGACCACCCGTAATGATAAACCATCGGAGCAACAAATAATGACGGATCGGCAACTCGTCCTGTTATAATAATGTCAGCCCCGGTCTCCAGAGCAGGCAACAGCGCATCCGCCCCAAGATATGCATTTGCTGAAATGATTTCCCCAAAACGAGACAACGGCTCTTTCGTTTCAAGCGTCACTTCATCAGAAGAGATATGCTGTAGAACGTCATCTCCTGTCACCGCAGCCACACGTATCGGTATATTGTGTCGATAAGCGATTTCGACAATCTTTTCCGCGGCGGCAATCGGGTTGGCTGCTCCCATATTAGTAATCAGGCGAAAACGCTTTTGTTGAATCAGTGGTAAGAGAAGATTCATCCTCTTTTCCAACAGCTCATTATACCCCTTTGTTGGATCATGCCTCTTCTGCTTTTGAGCCAGTGCGATTGTACGCTCAGCCAAACATTCTAGAACGAGATAATCAATTTCCCCTTTTTCTGCAAGAACAATAGCAGGATCCAAACGGTCACCGGCAAAGCCAGCTCCAGATCCAATGCGAATCATCATATCACCTCAAACTTGGATAGCTCCCGTAAGCAAAGCAACAATTGTCATCACAATCGTTGTTCCGAATGCCCATTTAAATATAAACCTCTGATGATCTCCCAACTCCACTCCTGACATCCCCACCAAGATAAATGTAGAAGCAGTTAGTGGACTTAACGGAAAACCAGTCGTCATCTGTCCCAATATAGCAGCACGGCCAATCTGAATCGGATCAATCCCAAATGAAGCGGCTGATTTACTGATCACCGGCAATACCCCGAAATAATACGCATCAGGTGTAAAGACCAAGCTGAGCGGCATACTGGTAATCGCCACGAGAATAGGCAGTTGGGAAGCGAAGGAATCAGGAATGATCGAAACCAAGCTTGTGGCCATAGCATCCACCATTTTCGTTTCAGTTAAAATCCCAGTGAAGATTCCTGCGGCAAAAATCATGGTCGAAACCATCACTACGTTTCCCGCATGGCTCTTCAATCGTTCTTGCTGGTCTTGTATTTTGGGATAGTTCACAACCAGAGCCAGGGCGAACGCGATCATAAATAGCACAGGTAGTGGTAACCAAGTCAATATCAAGGCGACAATCAATACCAGGGTTAACAGTAAGTTAAACCAAAATAAGTTCGGGCGTTTGGCGTTCACCTGTTCTGTGGTCAGTTCATTTCGATGGTCATACTCAATGTCGATGACTCCCAGTCGTTTTCGCTCTTTTTTACCAAGTAAATACGCTGCCACTAACACCCACAAAATACCTGCAGCCATCGCCGGCAACACTGGATTGAACAGTTGGGAAGCATCAGCATTCAGAGACGTCATAGCTCTGGCAGTAGGGCCACCCCAAGGAGCGATATTCATGACTCCAGCTCCTAAAGCAACCACACCAGATAAAATAAGGGGTTTAATACCCAATTTCTTGTAAAGCGGCAACATTGCCGAGATGGTGATCATAAAAGTAGAAGAACCATCCCCATCCAACGCAACAATCATAGTAATAACTGCCGTACCAACGACAACCTTTAACGGATCCCCCTTCACCAGCGACACGATTCGGACAATAATTGGATCAAATAAACCCGCATCAATCATCAGCCCGAAATACAAAACAGCAAAGGCAACCATGATTCCTGTAGGTGCAACCTTTATTATGCCTTCAAGCATCATCTCACCAATGTCTGCACCAAATCCTCCAATTAGGGCAAAAATCATCGGAACAATGATTAACGCTACCAGCACAGACAACCGCTTACTCATGATCAGGTACAAAAATACAGCGACCGTTAAAAATCCCCACAACGCCAGCATGAGATTCCCTCCTACTTTTCGAGTCTTCACTAACCGGCAATAAACGTATCTGTGCAGCAGTCCATTTTTCAAACCCTGCAAATTTAATGCCAAAAAAGAAAGCGCTACATTATAGCGCTCAAGGGAAATCGATTTCTACATAATTAGAAAGATCGGCATTCAATTATGCATCCCAAAGGATAATCTATAGCGAAAAATAAATTCCCAATAGTGTAGAAATTGCTTCTAGTTGTTTAGAATCTATCTTCGTTGGGATCAATGTGATACTTTTTTATCTTGTTATACAACGTAGCCAATGAAATGCCCAATGCTTGTGCTGCTTTTTTCTTCTCTTCGATACCGTTCCCAAACCGATTTAAGGTCTCCCGAATCAGTTTCCTCTCCGCTTCTTCAATCACTTCACGTAACGTCCTATTTGTTTGTTTTGGTTCCACCTCTAATTCAGATATCCATTTCGGAAGATGACAAAGTTGAATCTCTCCACCCTCAGCCATGCAAACGGCATAATCAATTGCATTTTTTAACTCCCTAACATTTCCCGGCCAATCATATAATTGTAAAAACTTCATGACCTCCTCACCAATCAATATGTTCCGAAGGGAAGAACGCAGAAACGTTTTGATTAGCTTGGGGATGTCTTCCTTACGCTCGCGAAGTGGGGGTATTTCTATACGGATGACATTCAAACGGTAAAACAAATCTTGTCGAAAAAGCTTTTTAAAAACAAGCTGTTCTAAATCGCGGTTGGTTGCAGCAATTATCCGTATATTGATTTCTTTCTCTTCCATCCCCCCTACTCTCCGTATCTTTTGTTCCTGTAATACCCTTAACAGTTTAGCTTGCAGTTCAAAAGGCATATCTCCCACTTCATCCAAAAAAATCGTTCCGTTATTAGCCAATTCAAACAAGCCAATTTTTCCACCCTTTTTTGCATGGGTAAATGACCCCTCTTCATATCCAAACAGCTCACTTTCAAGTAATGCTGGAGGAATCGCTGCGCAATTCACTGGGATAAACGGCCTCTTTCGGCGGTTGCTTCGGTTATGAATCGCTTGAGCAAAAAGTTCCTTTCCGGTGCCGCTTTCTCCCATAATCAAAACGGGGAGATCTGTTTCCGCCGCCCGTTCTGCAATCTGAATTGTTTGTTTTAACCCACCCTCTTTACCGATAATCTGGTCAAAGGTATATTTAGCCTGATACAGTGAATCAATCGCCCTCTGCAATTGTTCAATTTTTTGTTTTTTCTTTTTTAGTTCATGCGTCAGTTTATGAACTTCCGTCAAACTCTTGCAAACGGAAACGGCTCCGATAATTTCACCCTCAAGAATAATTGGAGCCATATCTACAACGTATTCGCGATTCCCCTCTTTTCGGTACACCCCAACTCGGCATTTTCCGTCCTTTAACGTATTGGGCAATTTCGCTCCCGGGCGCAGTTGGTGTAATGGTTTACCGATAATTTCCTCTTCCCTGACCCCAGTAATCCTTGTATATTCTGGATTAATCAGACGAACGATACCTTCGTGGTCAATCACCAGTATTCCGTCGTTTATCGAGGAAACAATTGCTTTCCACCACTCTACCTTCTCTGTTGAAAGCACTTTGTGCCCTCCCTCTTCATAAGTGTATCCCACTAATACACTTCATCCCAATTACGTTTCCAAAACATTATTATGTTCAATATCTTCCGCAACTTTTCGTTATAGCTATCCTTGCAATCTACTTCTATTTTACATTGGCAGATCATATGGAATAGATAGTAGAAGCTATTTCAAAATTCGATTCACACACCAAATAATGAATGCAATCAGGCAAAAAGCTCTATAAATATACAAATATCGGTCATATCGAACCACCAACCGACGGTAATTGTTCATCCAACCGAAGCAGCGTTCAATGATCCAACGCCGGCGGTATCCCTCTCCCACACGGATGGGGCGGCCACGACGGGGTTTGCGGCTTTTTCGCTGAATGGTGGGAATGGTGGGCTTGATTCCTCGTCGGCGCAACCAGATTCGGAAAGAACGGCTGTC
>NZ_PVNE01000053.1 GCF_003001905.1 Planifilum fimeticola | reverse complement strand
AGAGTAACAGAGCAATGCCTCCTTACTGCCGTTTGCCAAAACATCAAGAAAATGGCCTTGCTCCTTTGGAAGAGGAACAATGGGCCCCAAGGCGGATCCTTTATCCGTCTGTTCTTCTCTATTTTCTTCCAATTAGCATACAAACCCAGCGGTTTTTCCGCTGGGTTTGTCAATAGCCTCGGCACCCCGTTTCGGGGTGCTTTTCTCTTTACAGAACCACCAGATGAAGAAGGAGCCGAACAATGCCGCAACTCCGCAACCCCAATGACATGATCCATTCCGCTTCCGGTGGGAATGCGCGCGATTCGAAAGCACCGCTGAGACGGCCACAACCACGGAACGCCATGGGGTGTCAAGGAGTCGGCTACCAGGTGACTAAGGTAGCCTGCGAAAACAACAGGTGCCCGCTCCGGTTCAAGGATATCGGTTACCCATGTGATCATTCCGAGAGCGAGTAGTGAGTGGGCAAAGGTTCGATGTGGTAAAGCTGATGCGAGGAGCAAAAACAGCCCAAGCAAGAAGGAACCCGGGTCAAGCTGATCAGCCCTACTCCAGACGCTCTTGCGGTTTAAGTAATTCCTGCAAAACATCTCCATTGTGGGTCCGGGCCCGTTACAGGTAAAGCCCAGGGATAAAAAAGAGTCCTGGCACGCATGATATCCTTCCCAGTCAAAACCACCGGCGCTTTACCCCGATGAAGGAAAAGAAGCGTTTCTTATCCAATACAAGAATCCCGGTTTCTTCGATGACAACTTCAGGAGGGAGGTAATTCATATTGGTTTTCCTCTCTTTCGGATCCTTAAACAAATCGTCCTTTTTGACTCGCAGTTCGTTTTTTCGGACAGTAAAGGCTTTCTTTCGTTCGGTGTATAGATCGGCCCAGATTTTCTTTCCTCGTTCGTAATAATCATTGATCATTTGATCGGGGAAAAACGACGGTTTGGGGAGCTTTGTCTCTTCATAGTACTCCTGGAAAATTTCTCGAGCGACTTGGAGGAAATCTTTTTTATACGCAAATGGTTGGTCGTTTTGAATGCGTTGGGCCAGGCGGTAAGTAAAGTCCCGGAAAAGGTCGTTGGTCAATTTCGCTGTGATCTTCGCCTGATATTCTTCCGCCTCATCCGACCGCTTCGAATCAAAGACGCTGTTAATCATCAAAAAGTAAATGCGGCGTGCTACTTGGGGTTTCATTGAGAATCCATCGGCGTTGGTTGTAGCAATCAGGCAAGGATGAACTCCTTCCAAATCGTTGGCCAAGTACTTTGTAACTCGTTCACCGCTTTGCCCAGTAAAGAATGATTCGGTTAGTTCATCCACTAGAACGGGAGCAATAAATTCGGTTTCCATAAAAGGCAGGATTCCATTAGCTCGATTCAGTTTGGAATAAGACACATACGGATCTGTTCCAGTGTACCCTCCAATCAGGCCAGCGATGAATTTCATAAGTGTTGTTTTTCCAGAAGATGCTCGGCCGGCTAACACCATGATCGGTCGAAACAGATATCGCTGACTGGCTTCACCGGTTCCGGAGTAGATGAGATGTTCTCGCATTTTCCATATGAACGGGGAAGTAAAAGCGTATAGAATGGCTTCATATACCCGTTTTTGGTTGATGGGGTCGTCTTTTACGGTAAACAGCCGATTGGCTTCTACAAAATCGTGAATCAGCTGTAGTTGTTCTCGGATGGTTTCCGTATTCGCGGGGCGACTGAAAAGGAGTGCCTTATCGGAATCAGTGTCTTTGAGGTATAAGTGGTTATTCCCTTTATCTGCAACCAACAAGGGGCGAGGATCGAGGTGTTCCTTCCTGTGGTAGGTTGGGGCAAGAAAAGCTTGGATACGTTGCTTTTTATCCACCAACTGTTTAACGGAAATGAGTTTTTTCTTCCCCTTTTTGCTTTTGGTTGTCAGTTTGACCAACCGGTTGATCTGATTGGCAACCTCTTGCGTTTTGGCTAACTTCTTCGGTTCTTCTTCCAGCCGGTTCATAACCTCTTCTGAAATGGCAATTTCCCGGTGATTCAATTTAGCGAATTCTTCCCGCAAAAGATTAAACTGTGTATCCGGATCCTGGATGAGCAATAGATTAACGGCCTCTTTTCCTTTTCGGCGAATGGGAGCCGGTATATAATCCTCTGTTTTGGCTCTGAGAAAAGTAAAGCGTTCCAAGTAGTAATCATAAAGAGAAGGGTCGTCAAAGATCAAAAGTTCTTCATACTGATTGGGCTCGATTAACGCATTGGGTGTGAAATTGGCAGAACCGACAACGACTCGTTTTAAATCAGTCTCTGGGGAGTAAAGTAGATAGAACTTCGAATGGATGATTGTATGAGGGAGAGGATAACGGATGTGATAGCGTTCTTCCAGTATTCGATCTTGAACCTCATCCGGGAGGGAGTGCCAATCTTCAAGCCTCTTTTTTTGATTAACCAGTGCAGAAAACATCTGATGTTGCTGCTCTGGATCCGCAATCCCCAAGATCAGCTGGATTTTTTTGAAGTTCGATGTTCGTTCGAAGAAAAATCGAGGAGAAGCAACATAGGTGACAGCATACAACTCAGTGAAAGTGGAAGCGTCAAAAATCTGCTCAAATGACCAATCCACGGGCTTTCCATCCTTCAGAATGTGAAGGCTCGGTGTGTACTCAGTTTGTTCAAATAATCCCGTTTGGATGATAGTTTTATTACTCACGCTATCACCCTCTTTTTTATTCCTATATACCCTTTTATCAATGGGGTAGTACACGATTTTCCCAGTATTACAGGGAATTCAGCTGCTTTCAGCAGGGATCGTCTGAAGCAGAGAAACAAAGGTAATAACAGTGATTGAAAGGGGGATCACCAGGGTATATTTCAGTACAAATAAGAAGGTGAAAGGAATGACAAAAAACATGCCCGGATATTCCGTGGAGGAGGCGGCGGAAATTCTGGATGTGAGTGAAAAAGTGCTCCGCCAAATGCTCGAAAAACAACGCCTCCCAGGATTTAAAGCGGGTCGTAACTGGCGAATTCCAGGATCCATCATTCAGATGTTGCTGGAAGGAAAGCAGCTCATCGAGCAAAACACCCAACAATCCCGACAAAAAGAGGGGCTTCGAGAATATCGTCTGGAGGAGATTGAACAGTTTGTTAAAGAGGACCAAATGCACTAGGAAGAACACCATATCACATCCATACCAGGAAAAGAGGGAATAGTGAATGATACAAGATCCGCAACTGAATGAATTTCGAAAAAGGCGTTTTCCGGTCACCATTTTTATGGCAAATGGTGCCCGGGTGAAAGGGATCATCCGAGGGTTTGACATGTAAACCGTCATTTTGGAGCATCAAGGGAAGCAACACCTTGTGTTTAAACATGCCATCTCCACGGTGGTTGGGGCAAGGGCATCCGTTTTACCGGAGAAAAAGAAGGTTGGGGGCCCCGGGAATACGCGGGCCCTGCAAGTGGACTCCGGGTAAAAACGGTGGATTTAAGGCGGCGAGGTGGAATTGTGGAACGTGTCCGCATCAAAAAGAAAGCTCAAGTGACTATTCCCAAAAAAATCATGGATTCTTTGGGCTTGAACGAGAATGACGAATTGGACGTTTATGTGCAAGACGGAAAGATTATCATGGAGCCCATGATCCGCATCCCGAAAGATCAGGCATGGTTTTGGACCGAAGGGTGGCAAAGAGCAGAAAGAAGAGCAGATGAAGACTTGGCTAGCGGGCGAGTCAAAGCTTATGACAGTGTTAATGACCTTTTGGCTGATCTTCCGGATCCTTCCGGTGGCGGGGAAAGTGAATGAATAACTCATTGACGAGAGATATCGGAAACTGGATTCAATCAGCCAAAAAAAGGTACGCAAAGCGATTTGGCGTCCCATTGCTGGTTTTCACAACCGCACTTCCGGATCCCTTTGGTTGGAATGTGCACCGGGATTGGCTCTCCGGCCATAAAAAAATGAAAATACATGCCGCATTGAAAAGAGGAAAAGGTCCAATGAAAGAAAGGCCCTTCTTGCGAGGGCCTTTCATCATGGTCAAAGGTGTAAGAGTAGCTGATTTATCGACCGATGAAGTAAGAACACAAAAATCCCCCAAAGGCGAGGGAGGGCTTTGCTTAAAGCACAAATTCCTAAAACATAGCAGCTGGGAGGAGGAGGCGATAAACCTTGTTCTACCCTATCGAAAATACTTCCAAACTTTTTCTACAGCTCGGAGCACTCCATAAGAAATTAACCCCAAAATGCTCGTAAATGACAGTGTAATAAAAACACCTAACAATCCTGGACCGCTTCCAGTGCAAAACCAACAATCTTGACTCATAAGCCAAACGCGTGAGTAATAGTTCTGGAAGAGAAAAACATATATCATCAATAACAAGACTAAAGGTGAAATGAAGACAAATAAAGTCAAGCGCTTCAACCAACCAATCGTTGATTTATTATTATATCGGGATGTTAGTTTCCAAACAATTAAACAACTGATCGCGAACCAAACAAAATACATAAAATATAACAGATACAAAGCTATCCTTCCCTTCAAAGTAACATTCCAAAGAAAAATATTTACCACATAGAATAATACAAAAACATTTTCTTTTTCTATACTCTCTACCCGCTTCGATCAAACGAGATGATAGGCTTTTTCATCCTCCGCTGGGGTCACACACCCTGGTCCGCACCGGAGGTTCCTTACGCCTAATCTTCACCTCATAGCACTATGGAGTGGAGAGGTCGAGAGCTATCTTCGCCTTGTTTTTATCCAGCTTCCGGTGCCTGCATCCGAGCCTTCCCCCGGGCGCTGAGGTTGATACAAAAATTTCAGGAAATATTAGGCACGGATGATATTCTACAGTCGCAATAACTTTTTTACAAACAGAATCGAAGTTCCTTTCCGTTCGTCGGCGGAATCGGTATAATCAAAGCACATCCAAGAATGCACGGGCAGTACTGACCGGATCGAGATAGTAGGTGGAAAGACCCTGTTTGCGAAATGGGCTCCCATCGTTTTCGCGAATGGAATCCGCACATCTCGGCTTGTTGAAGATACATAAGCTGTTTGGGAGGAGTGGGGAGGAGAAGCCATGAGAAGGCGCTGGATGCTCTGTTTGGTTTTAGTCCTGATCTTAGCCGGCTGTGGAACGAATCAGGAGACGGGAGTATCGGATGACGAGCTTATCCAACGTTCGGCAGCGGGTACGACGCATTTTCGCTCCCATTTGGTGAAGGAGCCCGAGGATGCGGAAGAGGTGGAGTTTGTGGATCACGTGGATGGGGACACCGCCAAGATGAAGATAAAGGGAAAGGTGGAGACGGTACGCTTTCTCCTTGTGGACACCCCCGAAACCAAGCATCCGAAGTTGGGAGCTCAACCGAAGGGAGCCCAGGCCGCCGCGTTCACCAAAAAAATGTTGGAAGAGGCGGACCGGATCACTCTGCAGTACGATGTGGAGAAGCGGGACAAATACAATCGTGTGTTGGCCTACGTCTTCGCCGACGGCGTAAATGTACAGGAGGAGCTGCTGGAAAAGGGCCTGGCCAGGGTGGGGTATGTTTACAAATCGCGCCGTCATCTCGATGCCTTCAAGGAAGCGGAGAAATTTGCGAGGGAGCGGGGGCTGGGGATTTGGGAATGCTCCGGGTATGTGGCAAGTGATGGGTACAAGCCGGAAAAGTGGTGCAAGGAGAAGGAAGGTTCGACGGGCGGGACCATGCACACCGTGGTTCGCGATGGAAAAACGTATCATGTCCCCTATGATCCCAAGGGCCCGGATCGGGACTGTTCCGACTTCGGCTCCCAGAGAGAGGCGCAGGCCTTTTATGAAGCGGCGGGAGGACCCGCGAAGGATCCCCACCGCCTGGATCCGGATCGGGATGGCGTCGCCTGCGAGTCGCTTCCGTAAGATTGTCATGCCGACGGGAATCATTCCTGCTGACATAAGAATCCTCGAAGGCCGGGCATCCGCCCGGCCTTTTTCCAGCCATCATCCGGCGTGTCCAAAGCATTGAATTCCCGACACAAAAAGCATTTGCCCGCCCTGTCCCGCTCCTGTCGGCGATTTTTCTCCCATGAACCGGTGTTTTCTCGGATGGGGTTTTCCTTCATCGCCTTTCCGCCTTTGCACTGCGGCCATTTAAAGGTAGGACATATCCGGTGGGCGGAATCCCTCCCCGAAAATCTTTTTCCGTTGCTGCATTTTGTGTTAAAACTATATGCTTATGGTTAGGTAAAAAAGGGAAAAAAATAATTAGAAATGCAGCCGAACGGGATATCCTACGGGAGGGGTGGACGACTCCATGGAAATGCTCGGTTATTACGTGTTGTTGTCTGCCGTGTTTGTCGGAGCCGTCCTGGTATACAGCTTTGCCAATCGCTTTCGGGGACCGTCGCTTGGAAAAAGGAACGAGGGCGGGGACTCTCCTTCGAGGCTGGAAACCTGCCACGGTTCCGCGCCGGAAAAGTGAGGGGCTTTGAGGCGGATGAAATCCGCCGAGGCTGTTGACAAAGAAGGGTCAACAGCCTTTTTTGTTGAATTCGGAATAAAACAATTCCGAAGGAAGGTTTTTATATGTTCAGGACGAACCCA
>NZ_PVNE01000052.1 GCF_003001905.1 Planifilum fimeticola | reverse complement strand
CCACCCGTTCCCATTCCGAACACGGAAGTTAAGCCCTCCAGCGCCGATGGTACTTGGGGCGGGAGCCCCCGGGAGAGTAGGACGCTGCCAGGCGGATCTTAAAAAAGACCCGGTCTGTTCAAACAGACCGGGTCTTTGGCGTTTTGCAAAAGGTTTCATCCTCACAGGGACAGGTCTGCGTCAGGGACTGTCCCATCTTTTGCGTGATGCGTCCGATTGGTGGGCGATCGCGTTACAGGGCGGTTTGCGGAACCCTTTGACGAAGGAGCGGAACTGCATTTCCGGCGGGCGCTCAGCGGGTGGTCCGTTGCCTCCGGGCCCCCACAACCATTCACGATGAAGGTGCGCCCCGCCTTTTCGCCTCCTGCCGCTCGGAATCGCAGATCAGCCGCTGTGATCCGTCAACAACACCGGTCTTTAAGAGGCATTTTTGGACGAAAAAAGGACTTCGATAAACGTAGCGACTTACAAACAGTTAGATTATAATCGAACTGAATGGAGAGTTCGATGGGGGACGAACGATGAACTGTCGAATAGAGATTGATACGGCGCCGGCTTATGAATTGTATCCCAGCTTGCTGGCTTATCTGGGGAAGGACAAAAGTTTCGACCGGGGACCGTCATGGGTCAGGGAGGTCAGGAAGGGGTTGGATGAGGATCTTTCCGGGGAATTGAAACAGCTGGGGAAGCAGGTTGTGCTGGGCGATTCGAAGAGGAAGCTTTCCGACAACCCCTTGTTTCAATTGATCTGGCTGCTTCCTCCGCTGATCCGGGATTGTCCGGAGGATCGAAGCATCTCCGGTTTTTTGCGCTGGCTGGAGGGAATGGATTCCGGGGAGCTCTACGAGCGGGCGGCCAATCGGCTGCCGGAGGGGATTTCCCTGCCTGCCGGGATCGGGGCCGTGAGGGATCGGGCCGTGTCGCTGTTGAGGAGATGGGACCGTCAGTATCTGAGCCGGCTGGATCCCGCTGTCTGGGAAACGCTCCGGCGGGACGCCGAGTTGAAGCGCGGACGGATCGATTCCCTGAAACCCGAAGAGTTGATCGAAGAAGCGACCAATGGCCTTTGGATATCTCCCGTGGAGGAGAACATCACGGTGCTGCTGGTTCCGCAGGTCCATTGCGTTCCCGCAAACCTTTATGAGAGATACAGAGACCTGCTCTTTATTCAATATCCCTGTGAATTGCCCTCCGGTGAGGGGAATCCTCCGTTGTCCCTCCTCCGGATGGCACGCAGCCTGGCGGACAAAAACCGCCTGCGCATCCTCCGTTATCTGTCCGGAGGCCCCCGCAGCTTTATGGAAATCGTCCGCCATACGGGGCTGGCCAAAAGCACGGTGCATCACCATATGGTTTCGCTGCGGTCGGCGGGATTGGTTCGATTGATGTTGGAAAAGGAAAAAAACGAGGGGCGCTATGCGTTGCGAAAGAATTTGCCGGATCGCCTTTATGGTCTGCTTGCGGAATATTTGAACGGCAAAAACGATCCTTGAGATCCATCCCGGCATTTCGGTTTACCGTTTCAAGGCACAAAAACTTTAAAAGGACGGGCGGGGATGAAATGGCTAAGACGGAAAACAAAAAAGGGGATTATGGCATTGATGCTCCCGGGGTCATTCGCAACTTGACGTTAAGCGGCATTGTTTTGCTTCTTCTCGGCATGGGGGGTTTTTTTGGTTTATCCGGCGCTTTGAGATGGATCGGAGCGGTGTTCCTTCTTTTCGGCCTTTTTTGCCTCCTTGAAGCCGTTTACATGGTATGGAGCAGCAAGGTCGGAAAGTATTATGAACGGGAAAAACTGCTTGATCTTCTCCCTTGGCGGGGAGATGAAAAAGTGCTCGATGTCGGATGCGGAAGGGGACTGGTTCTGAATGCCGCGGCCAAACGGCTCGACAGGGGTAAAGCCGTGGGAATCGATATTTGGAATGAACGAGATCAATCGGGCAATCATCCTGATGTGACTTTGGATAACGCCGAAAAAGAAGGGGTAAGGGAGCGCGTGGAGGTCGTATCCGCCGATGCGCGCCACATTCCGTTTGCGGACAATGAATTTGATGTAGTTGTTTCCAGTTTGGCCATACACAATATTTACGATAAAGGCGAACGTCGCAAGGCGCTCGGGGAAATCATCCGGGTGCTCAAGCCGGGGGGGCATTTTGCGATCCTCGATTTCCAGCATGTCGATGAATATGCCGCGGTTTTTAAAGAGCTGGGAGCGACCGGCGTTCAGATTGTCGGCCCCCATTATTATATCTTTCCTCCTGTGCGGATTGTGGTGGGCCGTAAACCGTAGAGCAGGGATAGCAGTTATATGGAAATTGTCTGCCATACGGGACAGGCCCAGAGCACGGTGCATCACCATGTGGTTTCGCTGCGGCCGGGGTCTGGTCCGAGATGTTGAAAAAGGAGAAAGACAAAGGGATGAGACGGAGCGCCTTCAGGAACCTCCGGCGGAATATTTGTAGGGCCTTTTGATCCACGCTGATGCCTTGGTCGGGTGAATCCGGCACGCATCTTTTCCGGGGGTGAGAGGGAAACGATGGGGGAATTGATCCGAAACCGCAAGTTTCTTCTGGTCTGGCTGGCCCAGGCCGCATCGGGACTCGGCGGGATCTTCGCCATGTTTATCGAGGCGTGGCTTGTTTATTCGATCACCGGATCCAAGATGGCCATGAGCGGATTGGTCATGGCGTTCATGATCTCCTCCCTGACCGTTCAGTTGGGGATGGGGCCTTATCTGGACGGCTGGGACCGGCGCCTTGTGATGGCCCTTTCCCAGTGGTCCCGGGCCGTGGGATATCTGGTTCCCACCGTGCTTTATGTCCTGGATTCTCTCTCCCTGTGGCATCTGTACCTGGCGGTCGTGATCGGCGGGGCGGCCGAGCCCCTATTTCGGTCTTCCAGCATGGCTTATCTCCCGGATCTCCTTCCCGAAAAGCAGTTGGTCAAGGGCAACGCCGTGTTGGAAGGGACGATGAACGGGATGGCCCTGGTCGGCCCGCCCCTGGCGGGGATGGCGTTGGGGTGGCTGGGAGCGGAGACGATTCTGTTCGCTTTGGTCTGCCTGCTGGCGCTGTCGGGAACCCTGCTCTTCCTGTTGCCCGGGAGCCGTCCGGACGCCAAGGGCGAAAAACAATCCTGGATCGCCCAGTTCAAAGCGGGGTTGGGCTTTTTCAAGGTGCATCCGATGCTGCTGGGAACGGCCCTCCTGATCATGACGGCCAATTTCGCCTACGGGGCGATTGAACCCTTGTTTCTGCCCTATGTGTCGGAGCTTCTCGGCGGCACCCCGGTGCAATTCGGCCTGTTCACCTCCGCCTTCTCCCTGGGCATGCTATTGGGCTCCTTGTGGATGAGCCTTCGGGAGGAACCCCGAAACCGCCGTCTGTACATGATTCTGTCCAACGGGGTGGCGGGGTTGACCATTGCCGTGATGGGCGCTGTTCACCTGTTTCCCGTCGCCCTCCTGATGAGCTTCGTGTCCGGAATATGCGCCATCGTCTTCAACGTGTTGAACACCACCCTTTACCAGCGTTTTGTCCCCAAGGAGATGCGCGGTCGCGTCTTCACCGTCCGCATCCTGCTCGCCCAGTCGGCCATTCCTCTCGGCGCGTTTTTGGGAGGTGGATTTGCGGAACTGTGGGGTCTTGCTCCCCTGTTTCTCGCCGCGGCAGGGGTGGTGATCCTGTCAACGGTGATCGCTTGGTTCCATCCGGTGTTCCACCGATTGAACCAGCCGGCGCCTGCCCCGCAGGAGAAGGAAATCTCGCTGTCGGGTTGAGGCGGTTAGAGGCATTCCTTACTTGGCTTTATGAGCGCGTACAGGGGTGCGGAGACTGTTTTGATTCCCGCCAAAGGAGGAGACCGGATGCATGATCCGGATGATTTCAGCATTTCCCCGGCCCAAAGGCCGGGAAATTTTTTTGATCCGGCAAAGAGGTTTTCGGGAAAGGATTGACGAAGAGAGATGGAACACGAAAGGATGTTCCTGTTTGGAGGTAAACGCTGTCGATGCCATCCTTGCTCTTGAAGCGGTCTTTTTTCCCGATCTGGATCGGTCAGGCGGTCGCCGGAACGGGCGGCAGCTTCGCCACCTTTGTCCAATCCTGGCTGATGTATGAACTGACGGGCTCCAAATTGGCGATGGGCAGCCTGTGGCTGGTATTTATGCTGCCGGGGATTTTGGTGCAGCTGGTGTCGGGTCCCTATCTGGACCGGTGGGAACCGAAGCGGGTGATGATCGCCGTCCAGTGGTCGAGGGCGGCGATTTTTCTCCTGCCCTTCGGGATGTTGACGATGGATGCGCTGGAGGCATGGCACCTGTACCTGACGACGGTCGTCACCGGCATGACGGAGCATCTCTTTCGCCCGGCCGGCATGGCCTACGTGGCCGGGGCCTTTCCGGCGGAGAAGCTTGCGAGGGTCAACTCGATCCTGGAAGGGACGATGCAGTTGACGCTGCTCACGGGGCCGGCGTTGGCGGGATGGGTGTTGGCGGAGTCGGAGGGGGACAGCCTGCCTGTCCTTGCCGCCCTGATCGCGATGATGGCGGGCTCGGGGGCGTCGCTCCTCCTTCTCCCCCGGACGGAGAGGGGCAAAAATAAGAAAAAAGAGACGTGGCTGAGGCAGTTGGCGGAGGGATTCCGCTTTTTCCGTCTGTCGCCCCTTTTCCTGTGGACCGGGTTGCTCATGACGGCGGTCAACTTTTGCGCCGGGGCGTTTCTTCCGATGGTTCTCCCCTTTGTGACGGAGCGGTTGGGGGGATCGTCGGCGGAATATGGGTTGTATATGGCCGCCTATCCCCTGGGCTTTATGCTGGGAACACTTTACACCGGCTGGGCCGGGGAACCCTCGGACCGCCGACGGCTGATGCTCGGCGGGCTGTTGGTCCAAGGTGGCTTCATGGTCCTCATTGCCTGGACCCGCTCCTTTCCCGTCGCATTGATGCTGGAGACCGGCATTGGCGTTTGCGCAGCCCTGTTTACCGTGCAAAACACCACTCTGTATCAGCGGCACGTCCCGGCGGAGCTGCGGGGGCGGGTCTTCGTCCTTCGCATGTTGATCGCCCGGATCGGGTTTCCGCTGGGGGCTTTGTTTGCGGGAGGATTTGCGGAATGGATGGGCCTCCCTCTCCTGTTCACCCTTCTCGGCGGGATCGTTTTGGCGGCGTCGGCCTCGGCGTGGCTTTCGCCCGTGTACCGGGAGTTAAACCGGGTGGTTTTGCGGGATGTGGCGAAGGATGGATCGCAGGTTTCGAGGGCGAATTAAAGGGCATATATCAGAGGATTCATTTTATTCGGCGAAATATGCGGAAAATTTCCTTCTTCGCCGACATAAATGGTATACTAGAAAAGTGTGCAACGCCACCTTTAAGCGAAAAATTTCTTAAATTCCCGAAGGGATATCTATTACGGAAAAGGAGTGATGGTATGAAGTTAACCACCAAGATCTTGATCGGGATTTTGCTCGGCCTCATTGTAGGTGCGGCGCTTCATTTGTATTTTCCGTCGGTCTTTGACGTTTTGAACGGATATATCTTCGATCCCGTCGCGGTGTTGTTCATCAAGGCGATCAAGATGATCGTCGTCCCGCTGGTCTTCTTCTCGATCGCGTCGGGTGCGGCGGGAATCGCCGATCCCCGGAAGCTGGGTCGGATCGGGGGAAAAACGGTCTTCTTATATCTTTTGACGACGGCGGTGGCGATTACCATCGGGTTGATGCTGGCCAATGTCATCGCTCCCGGCGAGGGAGTCAATATCGGAGAAGCCTCGGAGAAACCCGATATCCAAGAAGCTCCTCCGATCAAGGAGACGCTGCTCAATATCGTTCCGGAAAATCCGATCCAGGCGATGGCGGAAGCGGATATGCTCCAGATCATCTTCTTCGCCCTGTTCTTCGGGATCGCCATGGCGCTCCTGGGTGAAAAAGCGGACCGGGTGAAAGCGGTGATCGAACAGGGGAACGAAGTGACCATCAAGATGGTGGACCTGGTGATGAAAACCGCCCCCTATGCCGCCTTCGCCCTGATGGCCCGGGCGATCGGGCAAGCGGGGATCGAGCTGATCGGTTCCATGGCCTGGTACATGGTCACCATCCTCGGGTCGCTGATCCTGCATATGGCCATCATCTACAGCCTGCTGATCTGGGTATTGGCGAAAATGAATCCGCTTCAATTCTTCAAGGCGATGGGGCCGGCCATGGAAGTGGCCTTCACCACCAGCAGCAGCGCGGCAACCCTTCCGGTCACGATGGAGTGCGTGGAAAGGGATCTGAAGGTGCCCAAAAGCATCAGCAGCTTCGTCCTGCCCCTGGGTGCGACGGTGAACATGGACGGCACGGCGATCATGCAGGGGGTGGCCGCGGTCTTCATCGCCCAACTGTATGGGATCGATCTATCGCTGGTGGAGCAGGGGATGATTCTTTTGACCGCCACCCTCGCGTCCATCGGAACGGCGGCGGTGCCAGGGGCGGGGCTGGTGATCCTGTCGATGGTGCTCACCTCCGTCGGACTGCCGGTGGAGGGAATCGCCATCATCATGGGTGTGGACCGGCTCCTGGACATGAGCCGGACCGTGACCAACATCACCGGCGACGCCTGTGTGGCCGTCTGCGTGGCGAGGACGGAAGAGCGCCGTTCGGAGGCGGCTTCCGCAGCGGAACTCAGCGCGTAAAATCAAAACCCGGCGCCTTTACGGGCGCCGGGTGAGATTGATGACAAACCCCCTGGCTCTTTTCGCAAGAAAAGCGCCAGGGGTTGCATGTTTATGGGAAATAAACAGATAAAGGAAATTAGATTTGGTAAATTAGGCGGATCACAAAGCCTTTTCCTCTCTTCGAGAGGAGCAAGGCCATTTTTTTTGATGTTT
>NZ_PVNE01000051.1 GCF_003001905.1 Planifilum fimeticola | reverse complement strand
GGTTCAATCACAGCCCATTGTTCGTCTGTCAGCTCATGTCTCGTACTCATACTTCCATTTTACATTGGCAGATCATGTTTTTGAAATAGCTTGTAAACTGGGTAAAGGATTGGCAATTGCTGATATCGCCATTTCGGGAGGCGAAACAATCTTCCACACCTATAAAGCCTTCACCACCGACGGTCAGGAAAGTACAGACTACGCTTTCAAAGCCCTTGCTTCTGGGGGTAGTGCTCTTTTTTCAGCGGGTGTTCTGGTTGGACCGACCCCTGTGGGAGTGGGTTTGATGGTTGTCGGTGGGATTGCTTGGGGAATCGGTACGATATATAAACACCGAGATACAATCAAGAAAGTAGCGAATAAAGCCAAAGATGCAGTAAAAAGTGCGTGGAATACTGTAAAAGGGTAGTTTTCATAAACAGTCACCGGGATCTTTTTTCCCGGTGACTCCGAATGGAGGAGGAGTTAAATGAATCCCCCGATCAAGCCTCAGTTAAAGCGGAGCAAACCGTTACCCTCCATTCCTGAAGAGGTAATGAAAACGGCTGCCGCGTACAAACGGGTGGGAGAAACCGAGAACGTCGGATCTTTTAGAGCGTTAGTATCAGGTAAAATTTATTATTATTCCACCTATGTTCAAGGGGAACTGAACGACCATAAACGACCTACCGGATATCTCGTCATAAGGGGAGACGGTTCGGTTCCTCCGCTTTCTGAGGCAAAAAAACCCCTGCGAATGATTAACTCCACAGACGGGATTTTGCGAGAGATTTTACTCAATGGCCCATCATTGGCCAACCGCCCAACTGACAATTGGGAAGGATTGGAGGAGCTTCTCAGCCGGATTAGTAACATGCTGAAGTGTCCTCTTCCTGCGGATGTTCAACAGGCGTTGGAAGTCTTCCGGAGCATTCCTGAACGGGTGCTGGATAAGCAAAGGGAAATCCGGGAAATCGTTCTTAACGGAGAAAAGCTGTTTGAAGAATTGACCACCGACTATTTGATCACCGATGCGTTTTACGAGAAGGTGGAGTCGGAGTTCTATCGGTATGTCGAATGCCAATTTGTTCAACACGATATTCAGGTAACCACTTATCCGGAACGGGAGAAATTTCTTCAATATTTGTCCTCTGTCGTTTCCATCACCAACTTTTCATTATGGAGGCTTTATCGCAGTTTGAAAAAGCATCATCATGCAATGACCATCACGGATAAACGGGATTTGGAAGCCCATGAAGACGTTCGGAATGATCTCAGAAGGGATAAAAATACCGAGAAACATTTTGAAATGGTTTTTAATCTGACTCGCAACTCAAGGGATGAATAAAAAACGTTGTTCAGATGAGGTGAAGGTATGAGCCATTTTAAAGAAGCTTTATTGCTGATGAAGGAACGCTTTTTGACGATCCTTGCACTTGGGGTCATCATCATCACTCCGATTTTCCTTTTCAATCAGGTTTTTGTTAATTACTTGTATCGCTATTACGGCTCGATGGACCTATTCTTCATTGCGGATTTTTTCCATGTCATATTGATATTGACCGGACTCTCCGTGGCGCAAATTCCGTTTATTGAATTGGCCTATCGGGATGTGATGGGAGAAGATATCCGGTTCAAGGACGGGATTCGCAGTTTTATGGAACATGTGTTTCCCGTATATGTCATGGGTTTAATCTATGCGGTATTGTCGGCAGTCGGGGGATTGTTGCTGATCTTGCCGGGCATTCTGATCGCTATATGGTTTTTCTTGTTTCCATATGTGGCCGTGATCGAACATCAGCATTGGTGGAAGGGTTATAAATGGGCGTTTGTGACCGGGAAGAAATATTTCTTTAAGTTGTTGCTGGTGATTCTCCTGTATGGTTTGTTTGAAATGATTGTTGGTACTGTCGCCAATGTCGTGACTTTGTTCCTGACGGAACGATTGCTCGTTGTCACCTTGATACAATTGGTCTTGAGTTACGTTTTTGTTCCGCTGTTTACGTTTTTGATCACTTACTTCTACATCGATTGGAACGGGGGGCCGGAGACGTACAGGGAAGGTTCTTACGCTGAACAACAGGAGTTTGGATATTACTGATACGGATTGATGACATGAATTGTCTCATCGGGCAGAGCGAGGTTTGTCATGACGCTGCACTTAAGATGTTTAAAAACCTCATGGAATCTGGTCAGGTGCTTGCATATTTAGATGAGCCTTAGCCGGGTTCCAATTTTTTAGTAAGGGGAGGAAAAAGAGAGTTGGTGTGGAGGAATGTGGCAATTGCTATCATGCTGGTAATTTTGGCAGGTACAATTATCCCGATATTTTCAGTTGCCGCAGATCCCGTTATTCCTGAACCCTACAGACCCAATCCGGAAATCATAATACCCGAAGATTATACACCCAAACCCGAAATACCCCGGTCTGGGTTTGTGACGCCCGATTCGGAAGAATCCTCCAATGACGATGGTTTTGATTGGACATCCTATGGAAATATCGGTCTTTATACGCAGTTTTTATGGAACGCTATCGGAGACTGGGCTCCTCAGTATGTGTATGGCGGAGGACTCTGGGGTCTTAAGTATAAATATACCAAAAATGGAAAGAAAATCAGATTTGATGGCGGATTAAGGGTCCATAAAAGCCAGTTGTCAAAGATTCTCCCTCGTCCAGTGGCTGATTATATTGTGACCACCACCGGACGACAAGGATTATCAAAATTGTCATATAAAGTAAAGGATCCAAGGGTACAAGCATACCTTGAAAAATTACACCGTTATGACTACTCCAAAGCCGGAAATATGTCGAAGTGGCAATTTATCTTGAGAGGCATGAGAGCTGAAGCGAAATCGGCTTTTACGGAATCACTGCTGATCTTCAGCAAGGATGCAAAAACGGCTTCCTGGGCCAAGGCGACTGGCAAAGTAGGGATCGGATTGACGGCATTGTTTACTGCCTTTGAATTTGCAGAAGATGAGGAAGGGGCAAAGAAACACGGGTGGTTGAGCACGGAGTTCGCTTCCGCTCTCATTACAGATGTCGGATTGGGCGCGGCTGCTGGTATTGCAGGGTCGGCTCTGGCTGGTTTTGGAGCCGCTACAATTGCGGCAGCTTTTGGAGTTGCAGTGCCTGCTTTGGCTGTAACGGCTGTTGGAGTAGGAATTGCAGTAGCGATTGGATTAGTTATCGAAAATACAGCAGTAGGCAAGGCGATTAAAGACGGGATCAAAAATGGTATAAACCGGGCTCTAGAAGGAACTGTAAATGCTACGAAAAAGGCCTACGACTGGACGAAAGATAAAGTAAGTACGGTTGCTAACTGGGTGGGTGGATTGTTCGACTAAGGCGGAAAAGGGGGAATAAAAGTGGATTCATCCAAGAAAAAAAAGTCTTTTCCGGATACTGGTCCCGGCTTTTACACGTTTGGTCTTTGGGTGACTTTCCTCATATTACCAGGATTTGCATGCCTTGCTGCAACTATTGTGCCAGTTTGGTCTTCTCTTTGGTTAAACTTCTTAATCTTTTTTGCAATTTTGCTCTTAATATGGAATGTGCTAAGCATCGTGTTTCGATGGTACGACACCCCCTGGGGAAGGTTGCTTCCGCCTGCTGTTCTGGGGAATATTGCGGGGTTTTTGTATTTGGTTCCCCTGTGGCGTTTTGCGGGGGAACCCTTGTGGCTAGGCGTTATTCTCGTTTTCCACTACCTCTTTTGTACGTGGGCAAGTGTTCGCTATGGAAGGGAAATCTACCGTGAAGGAACCTCTCCGAAGACCCGTGTTGGAAAATTGTTGTTTAAAATTGGATTAATAGGGCCTTTTGGGGGCGCCTTGATTGCCCTTGCTATCACCAAGGCATTTGGGGGGATTTTCATCGGACTTATATTAGCTCTTTGTGGAACAATTATTATCCTATACTTTACGGCGTTTATCTATAAATTGAAAGACCCTGGGTTTGGAATGGGTTAAAGATCCAAGTGGAAAAAAAGGTAAAATAGTGGATCCATCAGAAAAAAGCCTATTCCTGACATCGTTTGGAGCAATTTTAGTCGGAGCCATATTAGCCGCTGGTGGTAAAATAATGGACCTAGAATTTGGGTGGCATGAAAAATTCAAAAGGGAGAGGACATAACATGATTGTACGGATCCTGCAGGGACTGGGGACAGGCATTGTGGTGGGATTGTTTTTTGGCCTTCTTCTGGGATTTTTCAACCTGGGTGTCGGTTTTATAACCATTGGCTTTCTGATCCTCATCACATACTTGCCCACTGGCTATGTGGCTGCGCGAAAAAATGAACATCCGTTTCTTTCCGCCGGAATAGCAAGCTTCCTATTGGTTCTAATCAATCAAATCTTTTCGATGGTGTTTTACGGAGGATTTCATCCCGGAGTTTTCGTACTGGGATTAGTTGTGGGATTGATCTTGTCTCTTGTGGGAGCGGCAATAGCTTACGCGTCGGGACGAAGTAATACTGCGAAGGCATCATGGGAATAAGACGGAACCTCTATTTCTGCCAAACCGATTTTCGACAAGGGGAGATTATGAGGTGTTGCGTGATGTTTTTTCCATCTACCTCTTGCATATCGGGAAGATTCTATTAATTGGGATCACCATGGTATTGCCGCTGTTGTTGGTTCATACGGCGGCTTCGGCAGTGTTTGCCTTTTATGTTGATGACAGTGTTTATGCCAACATGTTCTCCTTCTTTTTCTATGTGATTGTTCTCTGGCTTATTCAGGTGCCATATATTCACCTTTTCAAACAGGAAACGAGCGGGGAAGAGGTTCGGCTTATCGAAATGTACCGGGTTTTTTTCCAGTGCTTTTTTCCCGTCCTGTTGGTGGGAATCGGCTATGGATTGTTGGTGGTTTTAGGGTTAACACTTTTAATCATCCGGGTCTGATCTTTTTCTTGATGTGGTTCCTGTACCCCTATTCATTGGTGTACAACCCTGAAAAAAAGTGGAGCGCGGCTCTCAGGGAATCACGCTATATTGGTTTGGAACATATGGGAAGGTTGATCATTATCTTGTCGGTGGGGATCGGTCTGACATCCATCATGGGGAAAGCATTGGCTTATGGAGCGATGTTTGCGACTTCGGATGTTACCCTGATTATTTTGATCCCTCCGATTGTCCAAGTTTTCCTCTTGCCGATCCTTGCTCTGCTGATGTCCAATTATTATTCGCTTTGGAATGAGGAATACCGGTTGGAAATGACTTGATCTATAGCTGTGGGACTACTTTACCATCGGTGCGGTTCTGTTCGCTCACGAATCCCGTCCCGAGGAGGATTCGTATGATTTCTGATGAAGTGAAGATTCCGAAGGGAATATTTCCTGTTATTCTTAAACATGGTGAAGGGGAAGGGTTTCACTTTTTGCCGTGCAGGGTCAAAGGCGAGAAAGGCTTTTACTATTATGTTCATTACGCGTCGAATCGGATGTTGATGATACGTGAAGATGGAACGGTTCCGCCCTATGAAGAAGTAAAATCGCCCCTGTGCTTGGCCACTTTTTTTCTGGGGCATTGTCAAAGTCTTGAGGAGATGCGAGATTTATACGCCATTTACAATCCCTTTTTTACCGTGGAGAAATTGCTTCACAAGTTGGACCCGCTCCTTCGCCCCGTGCTTGCCCATGACATGCGCCATGCCCTTGATGTTTTTATCGAGGCAGTAACATCGGTGTTGGAATATAAAAGGAGGGGCGAAGAAGTCCTTTCTCAAGCCGAAGCCTATGCAAAGCAATTCATGAATGAGGAAGCGGTTCTCACTCGAAGGGACTTTGACGAAATGGAACGGTTCCGAAAGCCGATTGTTTACCATCTGCACCAAATGGATAAGGTTCAGGTGGACTCCTATCAGGATAGGGAGAAGTTGGTGCGCTATTTGGGATCCAGTATTTCCTTTTATCAAATTCGTCTGTGGTGGCTCTATCGCCGCCTAAAGGTTTACCATGACCGGATGCTGGAGGGGTATGCACCTGAAGAAGAGGAAGATGTGAACGAACTGGAGCGAAAGTTGGCTGATGCAAAGTGGAGGACGAAGGTGGAAGAGAAGGACTTGGAGGAAATTGAAAAATTGGCGATCAATCCGAAATAACTTTTGTTAAAATACCGTTGATTATAATAAAAGGAGTCAAGGGAGTGACCCAGAGTGAGATGGACGCGATTATTGGCGGTCCTGTTCCTTTTTTCCAGTCTGATGATTGGTTGTTCCGGAGAAAAGGAAGAAGATGAGGGCAAACAGGAACCGGCGAAGCAGACAGAGGAGAGTGCCGAATCATCGGATTCAAAAGAGGGGAAGCCCGGACTGGCCATTCCCGAACCCTTTAATCCGAAGCCCAAGCCGGCCATTCCAAAGCCCTTTATTCCGCCTAAACCCCCTGTACCTGATGTGAAGATTCTCCAGCCGAGTAAAGATGAGACCGTCATTCGGATCCCGGACAAGGTGCTCTTTGATTTTGACTCAAGCGAATTGCGGTCGGAGGCCTACCCGGTTCTGGAGAAAATCGCCGAGTCGTTGAACAACTCGGAAGGATACGAGGTAAAGATCGAAGGGCACACGGATTCCAAGGGCAGTGACTCTTACAACATGAAACTGTCTAAGGATCGTGCCGAAGCGGTACGAAAGGCACTGGTCGATCGTTACGGGGTGTCTCCCGATATTTTAACCGCCGTAGGATTGGGAGAGAGCCAACCGGTCGCCCCTAACGACACGGAGAAAAACCGACAAAAGAACAGACGGGTGGAGATCAAGGTGCAACCGAAACAATAAATGCTCGTAGGGATCGCGCGTTTTAAACATAAAGCGGGAAAGGAGGGTTACACCCTCCGAGATTGATGACAAACCCCCTGGCTCTTTTCGCAAGAAAAGCGCCAGGGGTTGCATGTTTATGGGAAATAAACAGATAAAGGAAATTAGATTTGGTAAATTAGGCGGATCACAAAGCCTTTTCCTCTCTTCGAGAGGAGCAAGGCCATTTTTTTGATGTTT
>NZ_PVNE01000050.1 GCF_003001905.1 Planifilum fimeticola | reverse complement strand
CCACCCGTTCCCATTCCGAACACGGAAGTTAAGCCCTCCAGCGCCGATGGTACTTGGGGCGGGAGCCCCCGGGAGAGTAGGACGCTGCCAGGCGGTCTTCATAAAAGACCCGGTCTGTTTGAACAGACCGGGTCTTTGGTGTTTTTGCACATATCACGAAGCCTTGGTTGAAGGGATTCGGGGTTGTTTTTTCCTCCTCCCCACAACGTGTTGAAGATGAAAAAGGGACCGCGGCCGACGGAACAAATTCGGGCGTCAATGACCCGATCATGCATGCGTTGAAAAAAATCAAAGGCGGAAGGAAGTGGATTCACCCGCTACGTATCATTTGATTTATGTAGGAATATTAGTTTTTCCTCGTCCTGTGGTACACTCTAGTCAGACGCTTTATTTCCGGAATGTTCACATATTTACTGGATGGTTGTGTGGGTAACCCTCTCGTCGAAGGGAGTGCGGGATGGATGATCCATCAAGACCCAAAGAATCCAATATGCCCAAAGCAGCTGAAACAGCTTCAAAAAAAGGCTCTTCAGAGGGGAATCATGATCACGTTTGTTGCCGTCGGTTTGCTCAGTCTGTGGTTGTGCATCGCTCATCAATTCGGCTGGTTGACCGGTGGCGTGACACGAACCACGGCAGCATGGATCGGCCAAATGACCCCGGCCGTCTCCGCTTGGCTGATGCATCGCATCGGGCAGGGCGAGGGAACCTTTTACGGTTTTCGACGCCCGACGCTGAAGTGGTTGTTTTGGGGATGGATTTTGGGAATCGGACTTCCATCTGCGGCGTTTGGGGTTACAGGGATGTTTGGATGGGGATCATTTGCTTCCTCATGGTCTGATGTGATGGAAAACATTCGGGAACAAGGGTTTGTAAGTCTGTCATCCGATGTGTCCGTTTTACTTGTCTATGCGCTATTTTCTTTATCTGTTGTTCCATTGTTGTTGACCTTTTGTGCTTTGGGAGAGGAGATCGGTTGGAGGGGGTATCTTTTATCGCAGCTGCTCGTTTTTGGCCGTCGAAGAGCATTACTCCTCTCCGGCTTGCTCTGGTCCGTGTGGTACATTCCACTGGTTTTGGTCGGGCAGGCCTACCCCGGCCATCCGGTGGCCGGATTGCTTCTCGTGTTTCCATTTATAACAGGAGTGGGTGTTATACTGGGACATCTTCAATTGTCATCCCAAAGTGTTTGGATTCCATCTCTTGCACACGGTACCTTTAACGCTCAGATGGCGGGCCCCGCGGCCGTGTTGGTTTCCGCATCCTCGCCGGTTACCGGAGGGTTTATGGGTGTGGCCGGTATCCTGGTTATCTGGCCCATCGCTTTGTGGCTGTTGTGGAAACAATAATCTTTTGAAATGGGTCCGGGTGAGGGTTACGTCCGGGTTCCAGCATCTGTTGACGGATGGAAGTGAACTGGAGTTTTGTGCACAAAAGATGGTATACTTATACCTAACAAACCGTATTCGTATAAAAAGAGTGAAAAACGCCGACGAAAGGGCTTGGATTCGGGTTCGGACGCCTTTTTCCTCTTTCAGGATGATCGGAAGGACGGGAAAATCGGGTATGATCCACCGCCAACGAGGAAACAATGGTTGAAAAAACTATGAAAAGGTGGGTCGATGGATTGATAGAAAAGAGTTCCCCCGTCTGTTGCATTGTATGCGAACAACCGCGTCATGAGGGGATATCGATTTTGGATGAGTTCATCTGCGACGATTGTGAGCGGAGTATTGTCCGCACTCCGGTGGAGGATAAAAAATATTCCTTTTTTGTGACGCAATTGAGCCGAATCTGGCTGAATTTGCAGGGCTCGACCCCGGGGACGTGAAAGGTCCCTTTTTTCTTTTCCAGAGGTGTTGATGCATGAAGGCGGATCGACAGCGGCGAGCGCCACTGTACGAGGCGCTTCTCCGACATATGAAGCGGAATCCCGGCAATTTCCACGTACCCGGTCACAAGCAGGGGAGGGTGTTCGACGGCGAAGGAATGCGGTTGTTCAGTTCCGTTTTGTCCATCGACCTGACGGAGCTTTCTCCCCTGGACGACCTGCACGATCCTGCCGGCGTGATCGCCGAGGCCCAGGCGTTGGCGGCGGAGGCTTTCGGGGCCGATGAGACCTTTTTTCTGGTCGGGGGGAGCACGGCGGGCAATCTGGCGGCGATTCTCAGCTGCTGCCGTCCGGGAGACGTGCTGCTGGTGCAGCGCAGTTCCCATCAGTCGGTGTTTCATGCCTGCATGCTAGCCGGAGTGCGTCCGGTTTATCTGGGTACCCGGGTGGATGAGAAAAGCGGTTTGGATCAGGGGGTCGATCCGGAGGTCCTGGCGGAGGCTTTGGGGCATTTTCCCGAGGCCAAGGGGGTGGTGGTGACCAGTCCTTCTTACCACGGAGTGGTTCAGCCCGTCAGGCGTTTCGCCGACCTCTGCCACGCCCGCGGGATCCCCCTGATCGTGGATGAGGCCCATGGGGCGCATTTCGGCTTTCATCCGGACCTTCCTCCCCCGGCGATCCGTTCCGGCGCCGATCTGGTGGTTCAGTCCACCCACAAGATGCTGCCGGCGATGACCATGGCCTCCATGCTGCATCTTCGCGGGAAGCGGATCCGTCGCGAGCGGTTGACCCGCTGGCTCCGTATTCTCCAGTCCAGCAGCCCCTCCTATCCCCTCATGGCCTCCCTCGACCTGGCCAGGAGGCTGGTGGCGACGGAGGGACGAAGGCGGCTGGACGACGTCTTGTCCGGCCTGAGGGGCATCCGGGAGCGGATCGGCGCCTTCCGCCGCCTGTCGGAATCGGTCGGACCTCTTCCTCAGGATCCCCTCAAATTGTCCCTGGAATCCGGGACCGGAACTTCCGGATTTCGGATGGCCGAATGGCTGGAGAGCCGGGATTGCTTTCCCGAACTGGCCGACCATCGCCGGGTGTTGTTCACCTTTTCCCTGGCGCGTCCGGGCCGGGAGGAGGAGCGTTTGGTTCGGCTCTTGAACGAACTGGACGAGCAGCTCTCCGGGATGCCGGCGGCCTCCCCGCTCCCTCATCCCGAATTTGAACGGTGGCGGGTGGGGGAGGACCTGACCCGTTGGATGGATACGTCCGGAACCTCCGTTCCCCTCGATGAGGCGGTGGGGAGGCCCTCTGCCGACATGGTGCTTCCCTATCCCCCGGGGATCCCGCTCATCCTGCCCGGCGAGCGCTGGACGGAGGAGAGGGCGCTCTTTTTGCGGCAGGTGGTGGATGCGGGTGGAAGGGTGCGGGGGATTTCCTCGGTTTCTCCGCTCCGGGTTTCCGTGTTAGAATAAATTGATAGTCTCATTGGTGATGGATTTGCCGGACGGCATTTGGAGGATCGGGAAATGGACGGTTGTTTGATTACGTTGGAGGGCCCGGAAGGCGGGGGGAAATCGACGCAGATCGCCCTGCTCCGGGATTTTTTGGAGAGGGCCGGCGTGCCTTGCACCGTTGTGAGAGAACCGGGAGGAACGGCGATCGGCGATCGGGTTCGGGAAATCCTGCTTGATCCCCGGGCCGCCGACATGACGGTAAGGACGGAGATTCTGCTGTATGCGGCCTCCCGCGCCCAATTGGTGGAACAGGTGATTCTCCCGGCCCTGTGCCGCGGAGAGGTGGTTCTGTGCGATCGGTTTGTGGATTCCAGCTTGGCATACCAGGGATTCGGAGCTCCTTGGGACCGGGAGGAGATTCGCCTGGTGAACCGGGTGGCCACGGGAGGCCTCCGTCCGCATCGGACGTATCTGTTGGACGTGCCGGTGGAAGAGAGCATCCGCCGGCTGCAAAGCCGGGGGCGGGGGATTGATCGCATCGAACGGAAGGGAAAAAAGTTTCACGAACGGGTTCGCCAGGGCTTTTTACGCCTCGCTCAAGCCGAGCCGGACCGTTTTTTGGTGGTGGATGCCAGCCGTCCCGCCGATGAGGTGTTCCACCTTCTCAGGCGGGATTTGGAAAAGCTGATCCCAATATCCCGGGAGGGAGAAGCGTGAAACTGATCATCGCGGTGGTGCAGGATCGGGACAGCAATCGCCTGTCGCAGGCGCTGGTTTGGGAACACATCCCGGTGACCAAACTGGCCAGTACCGGAGGATTTCTGCGGGCGGGAAACACCACCTTTCTGATCGGGGTTGACGATGACCGGGTGGAAAAGGTTCTGGAAATCATCCGGAAAAACAGTCAGGTTCGGAAGGGCTGGATGACGCCTCACATGGGCGGCGGCAACGAGGGCGACGGTTCCTATCCGGTGGAGGTGCAGGTCGGGGGAGCGACCGTCTTTGTCCTGTCGGTGGAACGGTTTGAGCATTTTTGAGCGGAGGGTTTGGAGATGTCTTTCGACGCCATCCTTGGGCAGGAAAAAGCGGTGCGCCTGATCCGGGCGGGACTGAAGCGGGAACGGGTGGCCCACGCCTACCTTTTTTCCGGTCCCCCGGGAGCGGGAAAGCGCGAGGCGGCGTTGCAATTGGCCAAAGCCCTCAACTGCCCTTCGGGCCCTCGCGACGATTCCTGTGACCGCTGCGAGACCTGCCGCAGGATCGAGCACGGAAATCACCCCGACGTAGTACGGATCGCCCCGGAAGGGACCTCGATCAAAATCGATCAGATGCGGCGCCTGCAGCGCGAATTTGCTTATGCCGCCGCAGAGGCGGAGCACCGCGTGGTGATCATCGAAGAGGCGGAGACGATGACCGTGGAAGCGGCCAACAGCATGCTCAAATTTCTGGAAGAGCCGGTGACGCCGATGGTTGCGGTGCTGATCGCGGACCGGGAGGATGCGGTGCTTCCGACGATCCGTTCCCGCTGTCAGCAAATTCGCTTCGTTCAGCCTTTGCCGGAACATCTCGAACAGCGGCTGATCGGAGAAGGGATGGATCCGGCGCTGGCGCGGATCGCCGCCCATCTTGCCGACGGCGGGGAAGCGGCCCGTCGCTTGGCCGGTGGGGAGGAGTTTGCCCGTCTTTGTGAGCAAGTGATAAAATGGAGTGGAGAAGTGCTTGCCGGCCGGGGGGATGCTCTGATCTCCCTGCAAACCGAGTGGATGAGAGGAAATCCGAGCAAGAAAACGCTGGAAACGGTTCTCGAACTGATGCTCCTTTGGCTTCGGGATCTGTTGAATCGGATGCTGGGGCGGACGGAGCGGGAGGTCTTCACCCGCTGGGATGCCGAGCTGAGAAGGCAGTCCGCCGGGTGGACTCCGTCCCGGCTGGTGCAGGCGATGGATTGCGTCATCCAAGCGCGGCGGCAGCTGAGCGGACCGGTGCAGCCCCAGGCCGTATTCGAACAGATGGTGCTGGCCATTCAGGAGGGATCGTTCCATGTTCGCAGTGACCGGAGTCCGCTTTCGACAAGCGGGTAAGATATATTATTTCGACCCCTGCGGGTTGCCCATACGCCCGGGGGATCACGTCATCGTTGAAACCGTGAGGGGGATCGAGTACGGAAAAGTGGTGTCGGGGATCCGTTATGTCACGGAGGAGGAGGTCGTCCTGCCTCTGAAGAAGGTGATCCGCATCGCCGGACCGGAAGACGCCGAACAGCTGGAGCGAAACCGTCAAGCCGCCCTGGAGGCCTTGGATATCTGCCGGGAAAAGATCCGGGAACACGGGTTGGAAATGAAGCTGGTCGACGCGGAATACACCTTTGACCGGAACAAGGTGATCTTCTATTTTACCGCCGACGGACGGGTTGATTTCCGGGAGCTGGTCCGCGACCTGGCCTCGGTGTTCCGGACGCGGATCGAACTCCGGCAGATCGGCGTGCGGGACGAAGCGAAGATGCTGGGCGGAATCGGTCCCTGCGGTCGGATCCTCTGCTGTTCCTCTTTTCTCGGAGACTTCGAACCGGTTTCAATCAAGATGGCCAAGGATCAGAACCTTTCCCTCAACCCAGTAAAGATTTCCGGACTGTGCGGACGGTTGATGTGCTGTCTGAAATACGAAAATGAACTCTATGAGGAAGCCAAGCGCCGGATGCCCGATCTGGGAGCGCGGGTCCGCACCCCGGAGGGTGAAGGAAAAGTGGTTGTCCTGAATCTGTTGGAACGGAGGGTGCAGGTCCAGCTGAATGATTCGGGACGCACCGTGGAACATCCGGTGGAAGAGATCCATGCGAAATCCTGAACTTTTTTGGGGATTGAGGTGGAGGCGTGGACAAGCAGGAAATGTTGAACCGTGTGGTTCGGATGGAAGAGAGGATCGGCGAGCTATATGAAGAGCTGAGCGCGTTGAAACAGCAGATTGTGGAACTGATCGAAGAGAATACGCGGCTGAAGATGGAAAACCAGTCCCTGCGGGAATGGAAGGACCGTTCCCAAGGGCAGGGAACGATCCCCGGAGAGGAAGAGGAAAAAAAGGTTTCTCCCCCGGAGACGGGGGCTAAGGGTGGGGTGGACCACCTCCTGCAGCTGTACCAGGAAGGGTTTCACATCTGCAATGTCCACTACGGCCAGATGCGGCCGGAGGGGGATTGCCTGTTTTGCCTCGCATTTCTCAACAAATCATCTGCGGATTGAAGGCGCTGGGAGTACCGGCGTTCTTTTTTACTTTGTCGATGAAAGGGGACCTGAAGATGCAGGTGCAGCGGAGCTTTGAGGCCGCGGCGGAAGGGGGGGCTCTGTACGTTGTCGGAACTCCGATCGGCCATCTCCAGGATTTGAGTCCCCGGGCGAAGGAGATTCTGGAACGAGCGGATGTGATCGCCGCCGAAGATACCCGGCATACCCGGAAACTGCTGACACGGTTCGACATTTCCAAAAAAAATCTGGTCAGTTATCACGAGCACAACCGGAAATCCCGGGGTCCGCAATTGATCGATCGGCTTCTTGAAGGCGCTTCCGTCGCCCTGGTGAGCGATGCGGGGATGCCGGCCATTTCCGATCCCGGCGCGGAATTGGTCCGGGAAGCCCTGGAGCGCGGAATCCCGGTCATCCCCGTCCCGGGGCCCAATGCGGCCATCACCGCCCTGGTCGCCTCGGGGATCCCTCCCGTACCCTTCGTGTTCCTCGGTTTTCTGCCCCGAGTTCCCAAGGACCGGGAGCGGGAACTGTCCCGGTGGAAGGAGGCGGAGGCCGCATTGGTCTGTTACGAAGCGCCCCACCGAGTGATCTCCACCCTGGAGTCGGTCGGTCGGGTGCTGGGCGATCGCCGCATGGCCCTGGCCCGGGAGATGACCAAAACCCACGAGGAATGGTTGAGGGGGAAAGTGAGCGAGATCCTCGCTCATTTGGCGGAACACCCTCCCCGCGGGGAGTACACGATGGTGATATCGGGTGCGGACTCTGCCGATCGTGCCGGTGACTCCGAAGAAAAGTGGTGGTCTTCCCTCACTGTCGAGGAGCACGTGGAGTGGTATCTCCGCCGGGGTCAATCCAAAAAGGAGGCGATCCGCTCCGCCGCCCGGGACCGTTCCCTGCCCAAGCGGGAAGTGTATCGGATTGTTCACCTCGAAAACAAAGACGAAAACTAAAAAGGCCTTCCGTCGTACGGAAGGCGTGAGACTGCTGACAAAGGTAGCAGGTCAGCAGTCTTTTTTTGTCGAAATCAGAAGATAACACAAAAAGGATAAGGACGGGATGGTATGTTTCAAACCCACTCCCATCGGCAAGGCAGTATTGAATTGGTCAATATCGAAGATTTGGTACCGCAGGATCACCTG
>NZ_PVNE01000049.1 GCF_003001905.1 Planifilum fimeticola | reverse complement strand
GACAGCCGTTCTTTCCGAATCTGGTTGCGCCGACGAGGAATCAAGCCCACCATTCCCACCATTCAGCGAAAAAGCCGCAAACCCCGTCGTGGCCGTCCCATCCGTGTGGGAGAGGGATACCGCCGGCGTTGGATCATTGAACGCTGCTTCGGTTGGATGAACAATTACCGTCGGTTGGTGGTTCGATATGACCGATATTTGTATATTTATAGAGCTTTTTGCCTGATTGCATTCATTATTTGGTGTGTGAATCGAATTTTGAAATAGCTTCTACCCTCCGTAAAAGGAATGCTGCGTTATTGGTATCGAGCGGTGGATCCTGAGTACAACCAAAAAAGAAAGCTTGATGTTGAGAAGGAAGGATCGACCTGGGAGAACAGCTTGTTTGGAGGAACAGGTGCGGGTGAGGGGCAATCCCGCTTTCTGATGCGACTTCATTCTAAAAATCCGGCCGTTCGTGGTTGGAAAAAAAGGATAGATCTCAGTTATTTGGCCTTTTCATTGGAAGGAAAAAGGGGACGAATAGTCCAGGAACCTCGAGGCTATCTGGAACCGAATAATATTTTTTCCCTCTCTTTCTGCATGCGTCCTTCAATAGAAGCAGTAGATCAATATTGGCGACGACTGATAGCGGCGATTTGGCTACTGGGGCATGTGGGCGGGTTGGGGTACCGTTCCCGTCGAGGATTTGGTTCGGTGGCCTTGAAAGCCTGGAGAGTGGACAATCCTTTACAAAAGGGGGGTACCACAGAGGAGATCCAACAAGTGATCAGTCAGTTGCCCATTGCCCATGGAGCTGGAAGTGTACATGAGTGGTTGAACCAATTTGAGCGGGGACTTCGGACGCTGAAGGGAGAAAATGGATGGTTTCCTCGTTTTTCCGCAGCCACCCACACGGTGATTGATGAATCCATTTTTCTAATCCATAGTAAAGGGTTTTCGAAGTGGGAGGAGGCCCTCGCCTATGCGGGATCGCAACTGAAGGGCTTCCGAAAAGAGATTGACATTCGGAAGAGAACGGTCTTTGGCATGCCCATGTTGGTTCCTCAGCGGAAAATCCAGTATACGCCGGAAAAGGTTGAGCGGATGGCTTCTCCTGTCTGGATTCGAGTGGTGGAGGCTGGAGGATGTTATTTTCCGATGTTTGGCATTTACCGTACACCTCCCTTGAAAGCCGTAGAAAAGCCCATGGGCAAACATAAGGGGAATAAATCGCTTAATGGGCGGCCTTTCCTCGTTCCCTTTAAAGAGGTCCTGGACGAGTTTCAGAACCATTTGCGACGGAACGAGTTTACGTTGGAGGTGCACGTATGAGAAAACTTCATTTCACCCTCGGACCGGTGCAGAGCTTTGTCGCTCAATCCCGGCGGACTCGCGATCTATTGGCCGGCTCTTTTCTTCTTTCGTATCTTGCGGGGCACGCCATGGCAGCGGTGATCCAGAGAGGCGGATGCATTCGGTTCCCCCAAGTGCACGGTGAGGGAGCGGAGCAGGTGAAGGATGAATTGCTCCGAGCTATTCTTATAAGCTTGAAAGGCCTGCCGACAAAGGGACCGTGGAAGGGATCGCTACCCAACCGCTTTCAGGCGGAGGTTCCGGAAAACTTTGATCCCAATGCATGTGTCGAAGCTGTTCATAAGGCCTGGGATCAGGTAGCCGATGCGGTTTGGAGACATGTGGTGGAGAAGGCGGAACTTTACGGAAGAAATACTCGAAAGATATGGGACCGGCAGGTGAAAAAATTCTGGGATATTGCCTGGGTGTTGGATCAAGGGGATTTAGATAACGGCGACTTGCTTGATCGCCGGAAAAATTGGCGGAGTTATGTACCAACGGTCGAGCCTGGCGACAAATGTACACTGATCGGTCATTTACAGGAGCTTTCCGGATGGCTCCGGATACGGGAGCGAACGAAGCAGGAAAAGTTTTGGTCCGTAGTGCGCGAGGTGGCCGGGGGACTGGATCTCCAAGAAAACGAACGGCTCAGTGCCGTGGGACTGATTAAGCGCTTGTTTCCCCGATTTGCCGAGGAGTCGATCGGATGGAAATTTCCTGAAACAGCTATCCATTTCCCTTCGACATCCTATATGTCCGCTTTGCCGTGGATAAACAAGGCGATTCGGGAGGAACCGGAGAAAGCGTTAGCTTTGGTTGAGGCGGCTCAATCAACAAGGACAATTAAAAAAGTGGGAAATGGAGAGCGCTTCCCTTTGTTGAAAGAAGCGGTATCTGGACAAGATTCGTTAAAGGATTTTGCTTGCCTGGATGCCTCTTGTTTTTTCCGGTCCAATTTAGAAAATGACAATTACTGGAATGAAGCGGATGATCAGGAGAAAAGAGAGGCCGTAAAAAAGGCCTTGTTCGAACTAATCGAAGCTTTAAAGGAGAATCCCCGCCCCTATTACGCCCTTCTCCTCATGGACGGGGATCGGCTGGGGAAGTTGCTGCGTGAAATCGGCGGAGAGAGGGTAAGCCAAGCGCTGGCTCAGTTCACTGAAAAAGTGGACCGGATCATTACGGATCACAACGGCGCGCCATTTTATGTCGGTGGCGACGATGTTCTGGCCCTCCTTCCCTTGGATGATGCGCTGGATGCGGTGGTGGAGGTGCGCAGCGCCTATTTGGAATCCTTTGCAAAGGGGGGTCAGAATGGCGATTCTGCCACCATTTCCGCCGCTATCGTCTATGCCCATGCCAAGGCACCTCTCAAAGGAGTGTTGGAACATGCCCATTATTTGCTGGACAAGGTGGCGAAGGATCAAACCGGTCGGGACAGCCTAGCGGTCTGTGTTTGGAAAGGGGGAGGTCCCACGATCACCTGGTCAGCTACATGGAAGGTGGTATGCGGGAAAAGCTGGCGAAAGAGTGGGGACCCAACCGATTTGCAAAGGCTGGTTGAGGAATTTCGAAACATGGTTTATTCCGGGAGTTTCTTCTACAAGTTAAAGGAACAGTTTGAGGTGGTCGGTTCAAACCTTGCGGAAGAGGAAGATTTGGTTGAATTCCTGACTAAGTTGATTACCGCCGATTACCTCCGTATTTTGGAGGATCGACAAACCCTCAATGTTGGGACAGCCGAGATGCGCATCCGTCGATTGGTGGAGTTTTGTCTGCGCAATCGAAGGGATGAGTATGGAGGTATTGAGAGGGAATTACCGTTCCGGGCGGACGCAGCATTATTGATACGCTTTCTCGGGCAGAGGGGAGGGGAGGAAGCGTGAAAACGGTCTGGACTTTTCGAGCATTGGATACCTTATTTTTTCGGGATGGTACCCCTTTTCACCAAGGGGAAGGGGGATTCGTTCAGCCCAAAGGAACTTTTCCCCCAACGATAATGACCCTGCAGGGAGCTATCCGCACGGCCCTGGCCCGTTGGCGTGGTTGGGAACCGGGACGGGAAACGGATTGGCCTGCAAAACTTGGCGGACCGGAGGATCTGGGGTCTTTGCAATTGTACGGTCCTTATCTGCAGCTCGGGGAAAGGATGTTATATCATGCGCCTCTTCTCCTCTTCGGTAAGAAGAAGGAACAGACGTGGGAAATAACCCGCCTTGTCCCCGGGGATCCGGTTTGTTGTGATCTGGGGAGGGATATCCGTCTTCCCCGTCTGGTTTGCCCGGTGGAGGGCGGCGATCCTCTTGATGCTTGGTTGACCTGTGAAGGACTAGAAGAAGTGTTGGCGGATGGTAAGCCGAAAGAACATCAAATTTATTCCCATGATGAATTATGGAAAGAAGAACGTCGCGTAGGGTTGGAGCGGGAGAGGGACAAGCGGACGGCGAAGGATCATCACTTGTATGGCATTACGATGATCCGTCCAATGAAAAATGTGCGCCTTGTTGTCTGTGTTGACGGGATTCCTGATGACTGGAAGCTGCCGGAACGAGCTGTTCTTTCCCTGGGTGGAGAAGGACGGGCAGTGGAAGCGACTATTACCAAGGTTCAGATGATAAATCCCTGGCCGAAGCGACCTGAGCTGATGGAAGACGGAGACGGCCTGATTCGGTTTACCGTCACGCTGTTGACCCCGGGGTGGTACGAGGATCCTGAGGCTGTCATTCGTTCTGGTCCGCCTGAGGTGCCCGGGCGTTGTGTTTCGGCTTGTCTTGGCAAAATGATGCAAATCGGTGGATGGGATATGCGAAATGGATGCCCGCGTCCTCTTTGGCCGGTTTTGCCCCCGGGAAGCACCTGGTTCTACAAGGCTCCCGCTTCTGAACGTCACAGAATCGAAGAATTGCACGGAAAAGTTACCGGCCCCCGCTCCCGTTACGGCATGGGACAATTGCTCATTGGTACATGGAGTGAAAAGGAGGCAAGTGAAGGATGGAAGCGTTAATTATGGGATTGTTGGCGGAAACGTCTCTTCACCCGGGTAGTGGGCAGTCGACTGGCGCAATTGATCTGCCGGTATCCCGGGAAGCAGCCACTGGTTATCCGGTGGTGGTTGGTTCCAGCTTGAAGGGGGCGCTCAGAGACAAAGTGGAGCGGGAGCGTGGGAGACAGGATCCCCTGGTGTATGAAGCTTTTGGAAAACAAGCCAATGCCGGAATGGTGTTGGTGACCGACGCTCGCCTTTTGTTGCTGCCGATTCGTTCCTTGAGCGGTCATTTTCGCTGGGTGACCTGTCCTTATATCCTGGAGAGGTTGGAACGGGATTTGGCTCTGATTGGGCGACCCAACGATTTTGGTTCTATCGAGGTGGGAAAGGGAGAGGCAGCCTTGGCGCAAATTGATGGATCGGAACTTTTTTTGGAGGAGATCTCCTTCAAGGTAAAACAAATTGATCAAGGGATTTTGGATCGAATTGTGGACGCTGTCGCTCCCCTTATTCACCACAAACGGGCCCGCCGGAGGCTCGGGCGTCAGTTGGTGATTATCAACGATGATGATTTTTCCCACTTTGCCAAGTTTGGTCTGGCAGTTCAAGCACGCAATCAACTGGACAACAATACTAAGGAGAGCCAAAATCTGTGGTATGAGGAAACTCTGCCACCGGACACGGTTCTCTATGGTCTCCTGATTTCCCGGACTAACGACGGAAATGTACTGCGAGCGTTGAGGGATCTTCTGATGAAACAGCCCTATCTGCAGGTGGGGGGCAATGAAACGATTGGCCAAGGATGGTGCATCACGTCCATTGGGGAATGAGGAGGGAACGAATATGTCGGATGCGCAAATGTTGGATCAGGAGCGGGCGGCCGATTCGCTAGAAAAAGTGAAATGGATCCAAAAAAACTGTAATGAAGAGGATCAAGATTCTTATGCCGACTATGTGGAACGTCTTCCTGCCACCATCTTGATGAACGGGCTGGGACAAGCTTTGGCCCAGCTCTTGGCGGCGGCGAAAAAGAACGAGCGGGATCCCCATTATCTTTTGTACCGTGATGTACAAGGTTGGTTATGCCGGGATGATCATCGGGCGCCCTACCGAAATGCCTCTGATGTATTGGAAGCAATCACTCAAAATGACCGGGACAAGTAACTCCAAGCGCAGGCTGAAGCGATGGCTTGGTTGGAGTGGCATAAAAAATTGGCAGTGGCTTATTTGAAGAAGGCAGGGGATAAAAATGAAAGGTCGGACACCGCTGTATAAAGGCGGAAGGGGTTTTCCGCATAAAATACCTGATACCGCTCATACGGGCCTTTGGTATGACAAGTTTTGCAACCGATGGGAGGTGTATGTAGGTAAAAATTCTGCAAAGAACTTCTGGGAGCTGGGCAACAGGAAAGCCGATTGGATTCAAACCGTGACGAAAAAACGATGTGGAGACAAGCTTTTGATCCAAGAGGCCGTCGAACGGATGGAAGCGTTGGTGAGGTCACACTATGGTCTTCTGATGTACGCTCGGACAGAGGGACGGTTTGTTACCGGTTTGGGACGTTCGCACCCAGTGGAGAATGGATTTGTTTGGCACCCGGTATTGGGAACCCCTTATTTACCCGGGAGTTCGGTGAAGGGAATGGTTCGGGCTTGGGCGGAGGAATGGACGGGCGATTCAGAGATTGATCGTATTTTTGGATCCAAGCACACTGATTCTTCAAAACGCATTGGTAGCGTTGTCTTTTTTGACGCCCTTCCCCGGGCTGCTGTGAAATTGGAAATTGACGTGATGACACCTCACTTTGCTGACTATTATCGGGATCCGCAAAAAAATCCGCCGGTTGAACGGTATGCACCTATTCCGATTCCTTTTTTGACGGTGTCGGGGGGGCAATCGTTTGTGTTCGCCGTCGCTCCGAGAAAAAAAGAGGATCAACGCGATGTAGATAAGGTAATGAACTGGCTGAAGGAAGCGCTGGAGTGGATCGGTGCCGGTGCCAAGACATCGGTGGGATACGGGCGATTTGTCGTTGAAGGGCAGAAATGAAGGAAATGTTGGTGTGGGGGGACGGAAACTAGAGATGTCTTGGAACAATCCGCTATTTTCCTAAACTATAGCGGATTCCAAAGCAAATACATTTTTAAGGAGGTCTTCCATGCGAAAGTTTCTTTCTTTTTTGGGAACAGGTAAGTATGATCCAGTATATTATTCTATGGATGGGAAGCTGTCTTCTGAAACTGGGTTTGTTCAAAGGGCATTATTGGAATTGTGGCAAAAGCAGAATGAGATCCCAGACCGAGTAATAATTTTTGTTACGGATCAGGCGTATAAAGAATATTGGGAAAAACTTCGGGCAGAATTGGAGGTACTTGGGGTAACACCAGAGGATGTCCGGATTTCTGGTGTTGGACGGGAAGATGCACTTTGGGCAGACTTTGGAATAATATTAGATTGTTTGGATAAAGGTGACGAAATCGATTTTGATATTACTTATTCCTTTCGATATCAGCCGATCTTGGCGATGCTCGTCATCCATTTAGCAAGAGTGGTCAAAGAAATAAGGATCCGCGGAATCTATTATGGCAATTATGTAGAACGAGTCAATGGTGTGGCTCCCATACTCAATCTAATAAATTTTGTTGATATGCAGGATTGGATCACCAACGTGTATGCCTTTGTAAAAAGCGGTCGGGCAGAATCGTTGAGTAAATGGGTGAAAGAAAAGAAGGATATGATGGCACGGAAAAAACAATCGTCTCCGCCTCCGAGAGTCATAGTGGCGGAAAGGTTGGCGAATAAGTGGAATCAGCTCGCCGAAAATTTGCAAACTTGCCGTGGTCTTGAAATATCCCGTTCGGCCAAGGAAGCGTTAGCAGCTTTGCAGCAGGTTCGAAAGGAAGAACCTTATCCGGCTTTTAATCCCTTATACGCTTTATTCGATGGTGTAGAAGGCCGCCTCAAAAAAATGGCTGCTGGAGACCATATCGAAGAAGGCCTGGAAACGGTGCAATGGTGTCTCAAGCATGGATTGATTCAACAGGCTTACACCTTTTTAAGGGAGACTGTGATTACAACTTTTTGTCTTACAGAGGGATATGATTACAGAAATAAGGATGAACGGGAAGAATTGAACGAGTTGATTAGGGATACGATTAAAGTAATTCAAGGACGAAGTTCCCTTGATAATTTTCAAGAAGAACAACAGAATGTGATGCGGCGACTGATGGAGCATGCAGAGTTATTGATGGCTTTTCAACGGGTATCAGATCTTCGTAACGACATCAATCACGCTGGATACAGGGAGAATTACAGTAAATCGGACAAGTTTTTGGAAGGATTAAAGAGAGATTATCCAATCATTGCTTATCATCTTCGTCAGTTGCGGCAAAAAGTAAAGCAAGTTTAAAGGTAATGTGAACGTATAGCGAGTTGACAAAGAGATGTGATATCGGACATCATGAATGACGCCAGAGATGACGTTACAAGCTATTTCAAAAACATGATCTGCCAATGTAAAATGGAAGTATGAGTACGAGACATGAGCTGACAGACGAACAATGGGCTGTGATTGAGCCCCTGCTCCCCAAACCGAAACCAGGCCCCGGGCGTCCGCCCGCCG
>NZ_PVNE01000048.1 GCF_003001905.1 Planifilum fimeticola | reverse complement strand
TGGTCCGATATGACCGATATTTGCATATCTATAGAGCTTTTTGCCTGATTGCATTCATTATTTGGTGTGTAAACCGAATTTTGAAATAGCTTCTAGTCCGGATAAAATAAAAACAAGCCAGGAGATTAACAACAAGATCATACCGATCATAAAAAAACGGAATTTGGCATGTTTCAATTCCCTTAATGCGAGAAACATAGGTCCACCTCTTCTGTATTTACTGGATGTGATACGCATCGATGTTGAGCCTAATGTTACAGAAGTGTAACTTTCGGCATAAAAATAATTGGATAGGCCCATTATAGGCCAAGGTTACACAAGTGTCAATTACATTTTCTTCTAAACATACCATAACAAAGAAACTCCTTGATCAAGTTCGTCCACGCTTCTTCCGGCAACTGAGACCGATTGGGAATATTGACCGTGTTAAAAATAAATCCAAGCAGGAGGTGATCGGGTAATTCCGGTTTTAGGATTTTTTCCTTTTTCCCCAATTGGATGAAGCTGTTTAAAAGAGCATACATTTTTTCATGTTGATGTTCTAACTGTTGCAATGTTTGATTGACTTTTTCATGCTTCGATTTCGGGATTTGGAATGCCAAGGAAAGGATCTGATGGATGTTGCTATATTTTAAAATGACTTTCAGTAAAAAGTCCAATTGATCTTCAAAACGGGGATATTCCCCGATTTTCTCAAGATCCTTCAGGAATCGTTCCATTTCAAAAGCCATATATTCCGTAATCAGCTCGTCTTTGTTGTTAAAATACTTGTATAAAGCCGCTCTGGTGATATTTAACTTCTCTGCGAGCAAACCAAAGTGAAATCCTGCATAGCCGTGTTGCAGCAATAGATGGTGGGTGAACTTATACAAATCCCTTTTCGTAAATTTACTTTCCCGTGCCATGATTTCACCCCTTTATATCATAAGTGAATTTGCTTAAGCGTTGCAAACACGTCGGAGTATTGCATTCAGTATAACATGCACGAAATTCTCCCCGCTTAACCAAAAGAGCCGCAAAACGGGACTGTTTTCGGGCATGAAAAAGTGAAAAAATAGCTCTCCTTTCTGTTTGATCACCTCGAGGATCGATTCCGGGGCTGCAACCGCCACCCGCCCCGGGTCGCCATTCGCTTTTCCGCCCTGCGACGATCTGAGGAGCAGTGGGAAGGCGGGATTCGGAGAGGACTCAAATGGTATTCGGGGGCTTTGTACCTTATCAGATATGCATAAACTTGATTTGGACAAGAAGATTTTTTATAAGAATTTTGTAATGTGTATATCTGAAATATGACGAACGATCGTTTGCAAAGCAAGGGAAAATCTCTTGTTTTCAATTTTATAAACAGTAAAAGGGGAAAAGGGGGCCTTGATGTCATCAGTTTGGTTAATAGAGATAATTTTTTGCAAAAGGTAAAATAATAGAATCGGCAAATCCGTTTGTGATATAATTCCCCCAATATACGCCGTGAGGCATTTCCCGAACCCTCATGCTGCCTCGCGGGTTGGGGAGTGGAGAAGGTGTCAGAGAAGAACGTGAAGAAGGAACTGGGAACTTTTGCCCTGTTGATGACGGGGCTGGGGACCATCATCGGTTCCGGATGGCTGTTCGGTGCCTGGAAAGCGGCATCCGTTGCCGGACCGGCCGCCATTATCGCGTGGATTTTGGGAATGATCGCCACGGTATTTATCGGGCTGACCTATGCCGAGCTGGGAACGATGTTTCCCCAGACGGGGGGAATGGTGCGCTATGCTCAGCATTCACACGGCCCCTTCGTCGGTTTTCTCTCCGGATGGGCCAACTGGATTGCGATTGTATCGGTCATCCCCGTGGAAGCGGTGGCTTCCGTTCAATATATGAGCTCGTGGCCCTGGGATTGGGCGGGGCGCCTTTATGACGGGAAGGAGCTGTCCTCGGCGGGACTGATCCTGGCCGGGGCGTTGATCATCGTGTACTTCCTCTTGAATTTCTGGACCGTTCGCCTGTTTGCGACTGCGAACAGCGCCATCACCGTGTTCAAACTGGTCGTCCCCCTTCTTACGGTGCTGGGGTTGATCGCTGCCGGCTTTCATACCGAAAACTTTACGAGCCATGGCGGTTTTGCCCCGTATGGATGGTCCGGAGTGCTGACGGCGGTGGCCACCTCCGGCGTGGTGTTCGCCTTCAACGGCTTCCAAAGCCCGGTCAACCTGGCGGGAGAAGCGAAAAACCCCAATCGCTCCATTCCGATCGCGGTGGTCGGGTCGATCCTGATGGCCGGCGGGGTCTACGTCCTGCTGCAAATCGCCTTCATCGGGGCCGTTTCCCCGGAGCAGGCCGCCAAGGGGTGGAGCGGCATCCACTTCAATTCACCCTTCGCCGACTTGGCGATCGCCCTCAATCTCAATTGGCTGGCGTTGCTCCTCTTTGCCGACGCCTTCGTTTCACCGTCCGGCGCGGGCGTCACCAACACCGCCACCACGGCGCGGATGGTTTACGGCATGAAGGAAAACGGCCACATGCCGAAGGTGTTCGGCGTGATTCACCCCATATACGGGGTGCCGCGGGCGGCCTTGTGTCTCAACCTGGCGGTTGCCTTCGTCTTCCTCTTTTTATTCCGCGGATGGGGATCCCTGGCGGAAGTGATTTCCGTCGCCACGCTGATCTCCTACGCGACGGGACCTGTTGCCGTCATGGTGCTGCGCCAAAGGGATACCGCGAACCGGCCGATCCGGGTGAAGGGGATGGGCGCGATCGCGCCGGTGGCGTTCATCCTGGCATCGTTGATCCTGTATTGGGCGACCTGGCCGCTGACGGGCAAGGTGGTTCTGATCATGGTGTTGGGCTTGCCGATCTATCTCTATTATCAGTCCAAAGAGGGCTGGGCCGATTTCATCCCCCGGTTGAAGGCGGGATTGTGGCTGATCGGATACCTCGCCTTCATGGTCCTGATTTCCTGTCTGGGCAGCGAGCGATTCGGCGGGCTCAACCTGATTCCCTACGGTGCCGACATGGTTCTGATTGCCGCGCTTGCTCTGGTCTTCTATTTCTGGGGCATCAAAAGCGCCCGGCCCTTCGATTCCGTCCGGGAAGGAGAAGGTGCGGAAAGAGCGGATCGCGTCGTTGTGATCGGGTTTCGTCAATGATGATTCGATTAGGGTTCCGTTCTCGACAAAAGAACGGAAGGGATTTTCCCTCGAACGGCACTGCGTGGAGTCGGGGAGAAACCTTCCTTTGGATTTGTGGTTTGACAAAAGCTAAGCCCTGCGCATGGAGCGCAGGGCTTTTCATCAAAAGGCCGGGACGACGGCGCCGTTGTATTTTTCCTCGATAAACTTCTTCACTTCCGGAGAGGTGAGGACTTCGGCCAGCTTTTGGATGGCCGGATCCTTTTCATTGCCTTTTTTGACGGCCAACACGTTCACGTAGGGGGAATTCTTGTCCTCGATGAACAGGGAATCCTTCACCGGATTCAGCTTGGCCTGAAGGGCGTAGTTGGTGTTGATGACCGCCACATCCACCTGATCCAGGACCCTCGGCAGGATGGCCGGTTCCAGCGCTTTGAATTTCAGCTTTTTCGGGTTGGATTGAATGTTTTGGAGGGTTTTGTCCCCGTCGCGGTTGTCCAGTTTAATCAGCCCTTGCTGATCCAGCAACAGCAGGACCCGGGTCATTTCGCTGGTGGCGTTGGGGATGGCGACGGTCGCGCCGTCGGGGATCTCCTCTTTGGATTTGTATTTTTTGGAGTAAGCCCCCATCGGTTCGATGTGAACCCCCGTCACCTTGACCAGATGCCATCCCTGCTCTTTGTTGGTGGATTCCATCCAGGGAATGTGCTGGAAGTAATTGGCGTCCAGTTCCCCTTCTTCCACCGCTTTATTGGGCAGGACGTAATCCTGGAAGACGCGCACCTCCAGCTGGATTCCCTCTTTTTCCAGCGTCGGCTTGATATGGTTCAGGATCTCGGCATGGGGCACCTGCGTGGCCCCCACGCGCAGTGTCGTCTTTTCCTGGCTGCCTCCTCCGCATGCGGCTGTTCCCAGCAGCAGAACGAGCGAGAGCAGTCCGAACCACCATTTTTTCATGATCGGATGCCTCCTTTTCCGAATGGGTCTGATGGCGATATTTCGGTTTATCGTTTGCCGTTTATCGTTTGTCGACGCGTCGCGCCAGCCGGTCGCCGCCCCACTGGACCAGCTGCACGAAGAGGACGAGCAACAGGCCGCAGGCGTACAGCATCTGGTCGTTGAAGGACTGGAATCCGAAGCGGTATGCGGCGTCGCCCAGACCGCCGCCGCCCACGATTCCCGCCATCGCCGAGAAGCTGATCAGGGCGACGCAGGTGACGGTCAGGCCGGAGATGATCGCCGGCTTGGCCTCCGGCAGCAGCACCTTCCGGACGATCTGCATCCGGGTGGCCCCCATGGCGAGGGCGGCTTCGATCACGCCCCGGTCGATTTCCCGGATGGCGGTTTCCACCATGCGCGCATAGAAGGGGGCGGCTCCCGCGATCAGGGGGATCGTGGCCGCCGTCGGACCGAGGGTGGTTCCCACGAGCAATTTGGACAAGGGAAAGAGGAAGAGGACCAGCACGATGAAGGGAACCGCCCGGAACAGGTTGACGATCACGCCCAGAATGCGTTGGAGCGTGACATGCTCCCAAAGGTGACCCTTGTCGGTGATGACCAGCAGCACGCCCAGGGGGATGCCGATCAAGGCCGAGAAGAAGGTGGAGATGGCCACCATGTATATGGTTTCCCCGGTTGCCTGCCACAACAATTGAGTGTCCAGTTGATCAAACATGCGAAATCACCCCGCGGTTTTCTCCCCGCTCGATGGCTTCCACGACTTCCCGAACGGCCTCCTCCGGCCCGCTGATCCGCAGCGCAACATGCTCGTCGCTTTCGACGGCATCGGGCAGGATGGTGGCGGTCACGCCCCGCTTGACCCGTTCGGCCAGCAGGCCCCAGAGGCGATCCAGGCGGTCGGAAGGAATCCGAATCAAGGCGGAGTGCTGTTCGGATTCCTCTTTTTCAGTGATCAGGGATTCCACAAATTGCCGGGTCACCGGGTGCTTCGGCTCCCGGAACAGGGCCTCCACGTCGCCCTGCTCCACGATCTTGCCATCCTCCATCACGGCCATGCTTTGGCACAGCCGCTTGACGACGCTCATTTCGTGGGTGATGACCACCATGGTGATCCCGGTGTCCCGGTGGATCTCTTTGAGAAGTTCCAGGATGGAAGAGGTGGTCTCGGGGTCCAGGGCCGACGTCGCTTCATCGCAAAGCAGCACGGTCGGATCGTTGGCCAGGGCCCGGGCGATGCCGACCCGCTGTTTCTGTCCGCCGGACAGTTGGGCGGGATAAGCGTTCGCCCGGTGGGTGAGTCCCACCCGTTCCAGCAGCGTGTCCACCTTTTCCCGGATCTCCTTTTTGGACCTTCCGGCCAGTTCCAGGGGGAAGGCTACGTTCTCCCAAACGGTGCGCGACCAGAGCAGGTGGAAGTGCTGAAAGATCATGCCGATTTTCTTTCGCGCTTCCCTCAGCTCGCGCTCACTGCTTTCGGAGATGGTGATCCCGTCCACCGTCACCCGGCCCGACGTGGGCTTTTCCAAGCCGTTGAGCAGGCGGAGCAGCGTGCTCTTTCCGGCGCCGCTGTGGCCGACGATGCCGAAGATTTCCCCGCGCTTGATTTCCAGATGAATATCCTTGAGGGCAACCACGTCTCCGTCCTTCGGAGAGCGGAATACTTTGCTCACATGATCCAGTGTGATCATCGATCCTCTCACCACCCGTTGAAGAAAAAATCCCTTCCTGCCAGAGCAGAAAGGGATCTTATATCTAAAATCGCCTCTCTCATCTGCCAGAACCGTTGGGCTCTGCAGGAATTGGCACCATTTCCGCACACAGACCGCGGACGGTTGCCGGGTTTCATCGGGCCAGTCCCTCCACCTCTCTGGATAAGAGCGCGCGTAATCGCCTTATGAAATTGTCAAGAAACATCCTACTACGACGCCCTTCGGCATGTCAACAGCATCGCGTTATTCCGAAATATATTAATTGTTTCGATTGCATGGGGTGACAGACTCGACCGGGAAAGTTTTAAAAAATTTTTCCCGGATCTCCTTCATATCAGGACATCCCGTTTGACAAAGGCCCACCAGGTGATCAGGTGAAACAGCGCGAAATGGATTGCCAGCACCGACAGGGAGTGACCGAGCGACATGCCCGGAAAGGGCGGGGAGTGGCCGAGGAAATAGGGGGACAGATCCAGATTGGCAAACAGCAGGTATTTTCCCCAGCTGACGCCCCACGTTTTCAATAATTCCGATAGAAATGCACCGGAAAAAAAGAGGAAGATGGACAACCCGACGGACAGGGTGCTGCTGCGGGACACGGCGGACAACATGAAGGCGAGGGAGGCGGTCACCATCACTTCCACTCCGTACAGTCCGTAGGTCGAAGCCAGGGATTTCAGCGATTCCAGGGCGTCTCCGGATCCCGTCCATCGAAAGAAGACCGCTCCGAACAGCAGGGAGGCCAGCAGCAGGACAGCCATGCCGGCCAAAAGAAAGGTGAGTACCGCCGCAAATTTGGACAGCAGGATTTTGGTCCGGCTCACGGGGCGGATGAGCAACAATTTCGCCGTTCCCCAGGAAAACTCGCTGGAGATGATATCCCCTGCGACGACCAGGGTGAATAATTGGACGATGAACAGCAGATGGGTGCAACCTTCGGCGAATTCCCACATGTCCACGGGGGCGCCGGAGACGAGGATCAATCGCTGCCCGATCGCCAAAAGGCAGACCGCCAGGATCAACAGCCCCCACATGACCAGGGTTCGCGTCCGGTCCATGATTTTCATCTGTTCGTTTCGGATCAGCGGTCCTAAGATCACGGCTTATCCCCTTCCGTCATTTCCAGGAAGCGTTCTTCCAGCGACTGTTCCATCCGGTGGATGGCGTACACCCGAACCCCGGCTCCGATCAACCGGCGGTTCAGTTCCGCGGTTTCCTCCCGCCGCAATCGGATCTCAAATCCGCCGGGGCATTCTTTCCATTCGCGATCCAACCCCAGTTGGAGCAATACCGACGGGACCGGATCCGTCCGGTCCACCTCGAAACGGGTTCGGAGTTCCTCGGAATCCCGCCGAAGGATTTCGCTCATCCTCCGGACTTCGATCAGTTTTCCGTCCCGGAGGATGGCCACCCGGTCGCACATCAGCTGCATCTCCCACAGCAGATGGCTCGACACCAGCACCGCCGTTTGTTCCGCCTTGGCCAAATGGCGCAGATAATCCCGCAGTTCGCGGATACCGGCGGGATCCAGTCCGTTGGTGGGCTCGTCCAGGATGAGCAGGGAGGGATGGTGCAGGATCGCCTGGGCCACCCCCAGGCGCTGGCGCATTCCCAGGGAATAGGTCTTGACCGGATCGTGGATGGCTTCCTCCAGCTTCACCAGGGAGACGACTTCCCGGATTCGATCTTCGCCCACATCCGGCGCCATCCGGGCAAAGTGGAGCAGATTCTTGTACCCCGTCAGGAACGGGTAGAACTCCGGATTTTCCACAATGGCTCCCACATGTCGGATGGCCCGCTCAAACTGGGATCGCACGCTTTTTCCCCGAATGCGGATCTCCCCGCGGGTGGGGGTGATGAGGCCCGTCATCATCCGGATCAGCGTGGTTTTGCCGGCGCCGTTGGGCCCGAGGATCCCCATCACCTCTCCCGGGTATACTTCCAGCGAAACGGAATCGATGATCCGCCGGCGGCCGATCTCTTTGCTCACATCGCGAATTTCCAATACAGGGCTGTCTGTCATGACGACCTCCGTGGATGCGTTTTTTTCCCGGACTCTACAAGCTATTTCAAAAACATGATCTGCCAATGTAAAATGGAAGTATGAGTACGAGACATGAGCTGACAGACGAACAATGGGCTGTGATTGAGCCCCTGCTCCCCAAACCGAAACCAGGCCCCGGGCGTCCGCCCGCCG
>NZ_PVNE01000047.1 GCF_003001905.1 Planifilum fimeticola | reverse complement strand
TGGATGAACAATTACCGTCGGTTGGTGGTTCGGTATGACCGATATTTGCATATTTATAGAGCTTTTTGCCTGATTGCATTCATTATTTGGTGTGTAAACCGAATTTTGAAATAGCTTCTATTCAAATCGGTTTTCAATGTAAATGGTTAACACCTTTGCTTCTTGATTATTCACGGGCATGTACAAATGGGGTTTGGTTCCTCTGAAATAGGCGCTGTCTCCCTTTTCCATGTAATATTTTTTTCCGTCGTAATAGAGCTCGATGGCACCCTCTAAAACATAAACAAATTCGTCTTGTGTGTGGGTATAGGTTTGCTGATCTTTCTTCAGTTCTTTGGGGATGCTGACGATGAACGGTTCAATGACCGAAAGGGGAGGTTTATTTGCCAGCAATTCGTAGTAATAACCGATATTATGATCGCCCATTTTTGCTTTCCGACTTCTCTTGTTTACCAATATGAGATCTTGATCCTTCTCCTCATCCAACAGCCAGGACATCGGGATATTCAAGGCCTTGCATATTTTCGACAATGTCGCAACTGCGGCAGCCGTCTGGCCATTTTCGATTTTTGAGAGCATACTTTTTGAAATGCCGCACGCGTCGGCGATCTGTTGTTGGGTTTTTTTCTGCATTAAACGGGTTTGTTTTATTTTATTTCCTATCGTCTGAAGGTCTATCATGATCCCCTCTTTCCCGTTAAATCATTTTCTCCTATTATGTCAACTGATTCCCATAAACAGTATAATAAATATAAAACATGCTGTCCAAGTTCATAGGACCCCGCTTTTTTTAATTGACAAAATTGTTTTTGATGATTATATTCTTCGTAAAGATGTATAGGGTTGTCCAAGAGGCATTGAAACTTCCCCTCGTAGTGAGCCAGCTGGTTTTGTTTTGTGTTTTTTGAAAGGGGATTCTCCTGTATGTCTCAAGGGCTGTTTTTCCGAACACCGGGAGCTTCGGCAAAAACCCGGGAGGTGTTCGGAAACGCGCAAACCCGCATGAAATAAGGGGATACGAGATTTGGAAGGTGTGAACAGCGGGAAAAAAGGGCTAAAAAATTTGTCGAAAAAGGAGGTGTTCGGAAAACGGCGGAGAAGTATAGGAATGACAAGGGATAGAGCCGTCACAATAAGAACACCTCAGTAAAGAGGATTGAAACTCCAGCTCTTCACCTCCTCCGTTTCGAGAAGCAAAACCTCAATAAGAACACCTCAGTAAAGAGGATTGAAACTCCAGCGTTCTGGATCCACCCTTGAATCTGCATTTGTCACAATAAGAACACCTCAGTAAAGAGGATTGAAACTGGCTGCACATTGGACAACGAACCTGAGCATTATATGCGTCACAATAAGAACACCTCAGTAAAGAGGATTGAAACTACCACTCGATCGGGAAATCCGATAAATCCAAGGACTGTCACAATAAGAACACCTTAAGGAGATAGGTCGAAACGATGATGGTAAACCTAGGATGAACATGGGCGTCAGTTGCGTGAAAGATCTCTGGAAAGAAATTTCCGGATGGCTGGGTTTAATGGCAATTTCCGGGTGATATTTAATATCACTCCTTTGCGTTTTTAAGGAGAGATCGGTATTGTTTTTGCTGAAATATAGAATATGTGACGAGGATTTAGTTGACAGATCCCTAGAGAACTTTGACGATGATGGGATAATTGAAGGGCAATTAGAATTGATTTTTAATAACAAAAATTTCGGTTTTTGTGACAAGGATATACCTTTTGGACATGATCTGTTGGTTCTTTGGTTCAAAATGTTAAATCATGCGAAAAACAAAATTAAAAGCGGGAAAAAGTATGTAGCTGTTCCGGATATTGAATCGTCGGTTTGGATTGAATTCATAAGCGATAGACGGCATATCACTGTAAACTTGATTACATTGAAACTGGAAAGCTTTACTGGTTATGTACTTACGGATCCGATTGAACCGGAGTATTACCATTGGCGGGGTGCTGTGATTGGCAAAGATGAATTAATTTCGGAAATAGAAAGCAAAACAATCCAATTTGTCAATGACGTTGTTTCTTTAAATCCATCGTTGAAGGATAGCAAAGTCTTGAGAGAATTGAAGCGGTTATCAACGTGTGAAGATGCAACATTCTTCACATAACTTTCCGGTACCGTCGAATTAGATTACCATACAGGTATGATTTGCGAACATCGGGAGTGTCGGCTCGACTCCAGGGGGTTGTTCGCAAACGCGGAATTCCTCGGCATATAAGGAAAAACGGGCACGCTGCAGTATTCGAAACAACCATCAGATTGATTGAAAATGGTTAAATGAGGGGGCGCATTCATTAAAGAGGATTGACACAAGGCGTGCCGACTGGGGAACCTATACCTATACTTGTCACAATCAGAACACCTCAGCGAAAGAGGAACCGGCTTTAGCCATGTCCTTAATGGTCACGTCAACACCTCATAAAAACGCCGGGGTGGCAGATGGTGTGAGTCCTTTTTTCTGGAAAAGACAATCCGGAGAGGGGGATACCAGGGTCAAGATATGAAAAAATCTGTGAACCTCGAAGGGAAAGGTTCACAGATTCATCTTGGACAATACCCATAGACGCGGACGCTGCCAGTTGGAAACGGTCCGGAAATCAGGATTCTCCCAATAGCCGGAGGAGAATTTGAACCTTTTCATGCTGCTTTTTCTTCTTTTTCTTCACATGCCAGTCGCCGGTTTCTTCCCAGTATTTCCTCAGTGCCCGGGCGGGCTCCAAATTCCCCTGCTCGGCCTGCGCCACCACCCGTTCATACAGTTCGGATTTGCTCTTTTCCCGATCCTCATGATGATCCGATTTCAATTGTTCGATCTCATAGAGCAGCCTTTCCTCTTCGGACATCGCGGCCCATTTCCTGGCCCAGGCTTCTTTTCGCTCCCGTTCTTCCCTTTCCCGACGCAAGGCCTCTTCTTGGGCCTTGCGTTTTTCCTCCCGACTTTCAAGGCATTGGAACCCTTGCTGCAGGGTATCCTCCGTCCGATCCACAAAGAAATCGAAACAGCCGTATCCGGAGGTGGTTTTGGCTCCGATCCCCATTTCCGAAAGAGCCTGCTTGAGCCACGTTCCCGCCACTTCCAACAGGTCATCACCTTCCAGGGAGAAATCCCGTTCCCCCGCCAGGGTGATGACAAATTCGAAATAAGGCGCTTCCACGCCATAAAATTCGTTGGGAACCGGGTCCATGCGATCCGTCGGCGGCTTGCCTTGTTGATAATAATCCCCGAAATGGACCGTCAAGACGTCGGGTTTGAGGCAGACTTCTTCGCAGGCAAAAGCGTCATGGAACTGGACGGCGCCGGAATGCTCCTGATCGCCGAAAACGTCGCGGATTGCGCGGGCGTGACGCGCCTGCGCTTCCCCGGCTTCCCCCTTCAGGGCCGTTTCATACGCCTTTTCGCTCCCCTCGAAAAAAGCTTCGAGAGCCCAGTGGCGGACTACACCCTTTATCGAGGAGCCGGGGAGGTAGGGGACGCCGTACACGGGGTGAATCGTCAGCGTAGCTTCCCGCACGTGGGCGGCCCCCAGGCCGGGAAAAGCTTTCCCCGTCGGTCTGCCGTGCAAAATTTTGACCCGTTGATACCGGCTCAAAAGGGCCAAGGCTTCCCGGCGCTGCTTCAGCACCTGACGATAAGTTTCCAGTTGCTCGTTGGAGAGGGCGATTTCTTTCTTCAGCGGGTATAGACGGTTCTTCGATTCCTTTTTTGCATAGGTTTTTTGTTGACGATAGTGTACATCGTACCACAGATGATCTATTTGCTTGTTGGGGTCTCCTTTCTTTGATGACTGTCTTCTGCCGGAAGACTGATTCCCGGCAAGCAGATTGCGGTAAATCTCCGCCGTGTCAAGCGGATGGAAAATCATCCATTTTTCTTTTTCATTCTTCTTATTGGGCTGATTCCTTGACATCGATCATTCCCTCCGCAAAACGGTGCATCCAGTTGAGAAGGGCCAGCACTTCCATCGTCACCAGGCGGTATTTGGGACTTTCCATGTTCACCAGGATTTCGATGAAATCCTTTTTCTCGCCTTGATTGTCCTCGTCGATCAAAAATGGCATGCTTTTCTGGATCCACTCGGCGATTTGCTCGTAAATCTCCCTGTAGACACCGCCCTTGGCATAGTAGAAGGCGAGGGTCTCTCCCAATCCGTTCACCTGCACCATGGCCGGCATCTTTTTCAGGTAGGAGCGGTATTCCCGCTGCTTTTGCGTCTCCTTTTCCGCTTTTTTGACAAACCCTTTGACCTTTTCGAAGGCGTACGCGGCCCTCGCATTGGCGATGGCCCGGATCTTTTGCGCCATGGATGCTCCCTCCTTACAACCAGATCCTCCGCAGGATGCCCCGTCCGATGGTCGAATTTCCCCCCAATTGGAAGACGGCGGGGAAATGATCGTCATCCATTAGATAGTTCAGAACGTCCTTGTCCGTTTGGAAGGATTCCTCGCCTCCGCCCCGGACGTGGCCGGCGAACAGAAAGCTGTACAGCACCGATTCCGGCGGAAGGTTTTCCTCGTACCACAGGGCTTTGTTGACGACGGTGCCCTTATCCGATTCGATGCGGATTCGGGCGTTCACTTCCGTGGACAGGGTGACGAAATCCCGGAAGGTGTCATCATCCAGGATGACGAGCCGCTTTTCCAGTTCCAGCGCTTCCGCGAAGGACAGGTGCCGGCCGAGGGCTTGTCCCAGCCGGGCGGTCTCCTCCGAGGGGGTCACTTCCAGGGTGTATTCCCCCAGCACGATGCGATCCCTTTGATCGGCTGGAACCTTTTCTTGTTCATTATTGGGGATCAACAGTTTGCTGGAGGGGGAGACGGTGTTGACTTCCGGTACCGGAAACATTTCATGGGATCCCTTGCCGAACAGTTCCAGTTCGCTATTCCACCGCCTGAGCACATAGGGACAGGTGATCCAGGCGAATACGCCGCGCATCGATTTCACCGGGAAGAGGAGCAGGCGGGCATCGGCGAGGGAGATGGCGCCTGCCTGCAGTTCACGGGAACCATCCCCTTCGGTTTCGCTGGGATCGCTTCCGAAAATGAGCCGGATCCGCCGTTTGGCCTCCTCGTCATCCCGGGCCAGGTAGGAGCAAGCGGCGCGAATCGCCCCCTTCAGGGAAGAGCTTTCGATCTTGGGAAAGCCGGTGTGTTGTTCCCGCTGGATCGGCAAATCGACCAGTCCCACCTCGCTGCCGCTTCCGGCGTGGACGGAGGAGACGGCATAAAGCAGGAAGGGTTTTACTTCGGTGAACATGTCGATCAGCCCCTTTCTTTTTGGGTTGTGAGAACGCCGCACACGGCGCAGCCGTACCCTTCATGACCCAATTCGTCGGTCAGTTTCATGGAGTGGATCGTCCGCACCAGCTGGTCTGCCTGCTGCCCTTTTACCTTCACCACCAGCACGGATCCCGCTGGCACGGCCAATTTTCGCGGTTTCGGCCGGTTTTTCTTCATGTCCCAGCCCCCGATGACGAGGGGTCGTCCGACGGCGGCCGTCAGCAGTTTCACCCGGAGGTCGCCTGGAAGGTGCAGCTCCTGCGTCGTTTCGTCGTAGCAAGCCGGCCTTGTGCCCCGTTTCCAGATGGCGGGGGTGAGCAGGATGATGCGGGCCATTTCCCGCTCCCGGATCTGTTGGATCAACTGTTCTTCTTCCTCTTCGGAATACAAAAGGCGTTCCCGCTGCAGGGGGGTGAGATGCCAGGGCCTCCCTTCGCCGCCCAGCAGTACGTAGCGGATGTCGTCGAAGGAAGGAGACCGGTCGCAGAGGACGAGCAAACCGGTGTCGCTTTTCCCCTGTTCCTCCCTGAACCGGTGCATCGGCAGCTGATACAGCATCCCTTCCTTGGCCCGCATCGTTTGCGCGTCGCGGGCGATCCCGATTTTCGGTTCCTTCTGCAACCACCGCTCGGCGCGGGCGATGGAGGAAATGTTCCGATGAAAGGCCGCCTTCTCCCGCCACTCGCTTTCTCCCAGATAGGCGTCGGCGGCGGAGGCGGATTTCCTGTCTTCGGAGGCGTACAAGCGCCACTGTGTGCCATCCGAGGCCCAATGCCCCTTTTCCTTCTCCTGGGTCAGGATCAACGGGTGGCCTTTTTCCTTCTCTTCTTCCTTCACCACCTGGTAGTCCAGGGGAAGGGGAAGCACCGCCCCCTGCGCATCGTGGAGCCATACGGCGCGGATGGAGAAGTCCCCGACCGCCTCCGGCGTGCCCATCCACCTTCTGATTTCCGGATCCCGCCCCTCGTAAAAGGAGGAGAAATCGCCGTACCGGTGAATGTAGGCGCTGCGGAGGGCACCGTACACCGTGCCGAGGCGGGGAGGGAACCATCCGGTTGCCTTGGCTTCTTCGCCCATGGAAAAGGGTTTGTGATCCCGGAAAAAGAAGGTATCAACCGGTCGCAGCAGATATGCCCTCACGCTCTTTCACCCCCAGGCTGCGAAGGATTTCCAGCAGCTGAATGAACTGAAAGCTGGTCGGGACGACCTGGTGCAGTTTGACGAGGCTTTTTGCCAGGGATTCCGCCTGGGCCTCCTGGGCCGATTCCTTCAGCGCCCGGCGAAGCAGCCGCTTCAGTTCCACTTCCAGCAGTTCCTCGTTTCGGGGATCTCCCTCTTCAAAGACCGACAGCTTCCCTTCTTCCCGCTCCTCCTTTCGGGGAAGCAGGGGCAGGAAGGACTGGGAGAAGGTGAACAGGAAGGTGGAGGAGATTTCGCTTTTGACGGAATCCATCAGGTACTCGAGATGGGAGGTGGTCCATTCGTCGGGTTTTTGCAGATCCAACAGCCACGGTAAGACCACTTCCCGCTGTTCGCCGCTTCGCGCCAGATAGGCGAGGGCAAAGGCGTCCTTGGAAGGCCCGTTTTTTCGCCGGAAGCTTTTGGCCTTTTTTTCCAGGCCTCGCGCCCGGTTCAGCATGTGATACAGGGGATCTTTGCAGTAGGCGATGACAATGCCCATGGAGGCCGTCGCCTTTGCGTCCAACCCCTGCCCTGAATCGCTAAAGGCTTGGCGCAGCTTCCGGGCGAGGGGAAGCGCGTTGTAAAAGGGAACAAAGGCGAGAACGTCATCTCCGCCGGCGTAGACCAGTTCGCCATCATACTCTTCCACGATGTTCGGGACTGTGTGCTTTGCAAACCGGCTGAGGCGCCGGCTGATTTCCCGGTAGGTGTCGAGCGGATTTCTGACGGTGCACTTATCCAGCGCTTTTTCTCCGGAGATCCATTGGCCCATGTCGTCGCCGTCCATCATCAGGATGGCGTAATATGTTTGACCCCGGGCGATTTTATGGACGGAGGGAAACGGTTTTTTTTCGAACAGCTCCCGTAAAGCCCGCTTGCAGAGGCACAGGGCGCACAGGAATTCGCCGTTCCGGATCCGACCTTCCCCCTCTTCCGCCCCTTCATATTGGCGGAAAGGGCTCGTCCGGTTGTCCCAGGTCTTTCGCAATTGCCGCCTCATTTCGCCGATCGGATCGTCGGCGTCCGGGGTTTCGGCGCACAGGGCGTCCCGCTCCCCGCAGATGGTGCAGATCAGTCCGCATTGATCGTGCGGGGGATAGCTCCGGTTGTTTTTGACCGCCGCCAACCGCCTTTCCACCTCGAGGCGGGCCTCCTCGAAGGAGCGGTCGTCGGGCAGGTTCTCCAGCGCCCAGAAAAATTCCAGGCTGGAGTCCACCTGCTTCTCCGCCTGTTGATACAATCCGGTTTTTTCCATGTCTTTCGGAAAGACGCGACGGATGGCCTCATGGCACAAGTCGATGAGCTCGTTTCGGACCTCTTCTACAGTCTGCCGCGCCAATACGGCCACTTCCCGGGGCTCTCCCTCAATCAGGGCGACGAAGCGGTTGGGGAGAGAGGCGGCATCGCGCTCCCTTTGGGGGCAGCTTTTTCTCAGGTCGTCCTTCGTCACCGCCGGATAGACCATCTCCACCTGCCGGTGTTGTTCCTCGCCTTTTTGAAAGAGGAACCCAATCGCCTTCCTGGCCAAATGGGACAGGAGGTGGCTGCCGCTCCACAGGTCCTCCGTCTTCCGAGCCGCCGCGATGAAGGATTGGACGGGTCCGATGCTGATGACGAGCAGTTGACGGTTCACACGTTCACCCCCAGTATCTGGAGAAAGCGATTCCGCGCATCGCGGTAGTGGTTTTTTTCCATGTCGCGGGAAGTGACTTCGGTGATGACCGGCACGTAGCCCTGCCCCACCCGGCGCACCGTGCAGTGCAGGGGGGAAGCGAAGCGGGGTTTGGAGGATCCAAGAGGGCCTCCCCCCGAATTGGCGCGATGTCCCGCCCGGCTGATTCTTTCGCGGACCTTTTCCGCGGAAAGACTCGGTTCCCCAACCCATACGGCGTTGATTTGCGGATGTATTCTTTGCGGTTTTTCTTTCCGCCGCAGCAGGCATCCCGATTCCGGCGGGGGGAATTGAAAGGCATCGTCCCGCTTCAACCGGGTGAGGAGATCGCGGAGGGTGTTCTGGATATCGGAGCTTGTCCGCCACTGAAACCCTTCATACTGGACCGCCCCGGCCCCCCGCCTCGCCCGCTGGCCGAAGCCGCTCAGGAGGAGCATCCAACGCACGTACAGCGAATGCTCCTCCTTCAGGGTCAATCCATCCTCACCGGCGGATTCGGCATCCCTTTTCAGGTGCACCATGAGGAGGCGGAGGGATTGATGGGCGCCGATGGCGGGGCTATATCTTTTTTTACTGGTGCGATGGGGCAGAAGAGGGGACGAGTCCATTTTGGTTTCGGATAGCTCCAGCCGGAAACGGACGGGGGAGCGGCACCCCTGATCCCCCGTAATTCCGCCGAACTTGGCCGTTTCCCGTTTGATGAGTTCTTTCGAAGGAGAATCCTGCAGAGTGCGCCACCAATACCGGAGCACCCCCTTGATGGAAGGGACCCGGACCTCCAGGTTCTTGCGATTTCCGTGCATAAAGAGAGGGGTCAGGGTTTCCAGGGTAAACCCTTCCGTTTCAATGGCCGACGCGGTGAGCAAATCCCGCTGCGTCATCGGGTGGCCGCTCCTTCCTGCTGGTCTTGATAGAGTTGATCCAATTCTTCGAACAGAGGGCGGAAAAACTGAAGAAACTCATCCAACTTTTCATGGAACTTTTCATGAGAAATACCATCTTTCCTAAAAATGTCTTTTGTGTTCCATCCGGCATGGTTCATGCTGTTACGATATTCAGTCAGTTTTTTGAAGGATAATTGGTCGTCTTTATTATCAATGAATTTATATATATTTGGTATTTTTTCAAGTAACTCTTTAGAAGGGTTTCCTTGCAACCATTTTTTAATCTTATCTCTAGTTTTATCTTTCTTTTTGGAGTCGGTTAGATCTTTCCACATTACTCGGCAAACCGCTGAAATGATTCCTTCCTGCAACATTGTATAGCCCTGTTGAATAAGGCCGTTATCATAACACCATTTCGCCGCCCAATAATCGTCCATGATCGGTCGTCCTGTATACCCTTCGGTTTTTTCATTCATTTTACCGATCAATTCTTCAAAATGACGAGATCCACGGATTTTTAAGGATTTCGCCTGATTCAGCGCATCTCGAAGATTGTCTAGGCCCCGGGGAATTTCCGGAGCGCGGCATGTCTGCATCATTTGGTGGAATTCATGGGATTGTTTGGTTAATTCTTTTAGAGCGTCCTCTTCTTCTTGAGTCACACCGATTTTAACTGAACCATTTTTGTTATTCGTAAGAGACTCAATCACGGATGCGTTGCCTGTTTTCAAATAGCTCTCAACGCCGTAGGCCCAGTCGAGCAGGGGGATCATTTCCGTCATATCAATGATGGGAGCTGTAGGAGGTGTGCCCCGGTCGTTCATTTCCCAACAACCATAGAGCAGCTTTTTCAGTGAGGCTTTTTTCAGAATCCGCGCGTAGTTTAGGATGATCAAAGCCATGATGGGGAAGGAGCGGAAGCTGTGGGTGATATCGAAGATAATCTCATCCCCTTCGTCGATCTCGTTGAGGATGATCTCAAATAGCTCCCAGTTGTGCTTTTCATCTTGTTGGCTGGGAATCCGGACTTTTCGGATTTGGTTTTGTTGGAGGAGTTTAGAGTTGATTTCGTTCCATGTTTTTTCCATGCCAATTAATTTTTTGCCTTTATTCTTACCATATTCACCGATACGGTCTTGCCAGTTTTTCGACTCCGCTTCTTCGGTCAAAAAGATGATGATTTGATCTTTATCGGTAAACTTGTGGCAAAAAAGTTCATAAATGGCTGTTTGGACGAAGCGGCTTTTTGTCGCTTTTCGGCCTCTGTAAGTGTAGAAGCCTTCGTCATACTCACCGTTGCCCAAAAATGTAAGCAGTTTTTTCATTTGTTGATCTATCTCCTTTCTATGGATTTTGGTCAGCGCTTGAGCTCGATCTACTAAGAAATTTGGCGAATATAAGCATATAAGATCAAATATTATTCTTTGATCGAAAGAACCATTAATAACCCGCGGTCAATCAGTAAAATTCGATATATCATCCTTTAATATATGACAAAGATGTATTTTTTGGATTCGACAAATCCCGAAAATCTCCTTCTGAAATCGAGATGAATCGACCGTTTTCATTTTTTAGTCACAGGTTTGAGATGATAGGCGAGAGCATAATGAAAAGAGAGGGGAGCAAAAGCTTACGAAATCTTTTGCGATGAGGTCACGGCTTACATACATCAGAGTATTGGAGGTGAACAACACTTTCTTTTTTATATTGAAGAAACAGTTAAAGAAAGGAAAAGTGCCGCTTTTCCAATTGGCGGAATTGTTTGATCAAGTTATAGTGTAAGTATCCAAATCATTGATTTGTCGGTTGTTTCAGGGTTGTAGGTGACCTATGAGGGATGGATTTTCCGAACACGGGGAGCTTCGGCAAAAACCCGGGAGGTGTTCGGAAACGCGCAAACCCGCATGAAATCAGGGGATACGCGATCCGGCGGATGCGAACAGTGGGATAGAAGGGCTAATAAATTTGATGAAGAAGGAGGTGTTCGGAAAACGGTGGAGAAGTATAGGAATGACAAGGGATAGAGCCTCCGCGTCACAATAAGAACGCCTCAGTGAAGAGGACTGAAACTTGATTCGAAGAGCTCCTGGGTGTTCTGGAATCCGGTCACAATAAGAACACCTCAGTAAAGAGGATTGAAACTGTCCTCTCGATATTCCTCGGTGGCTGCTTGCACCGTCACAATCAGGACACCTCAGTAAGGAGGATTGAAACTTCCAATCGATCCCGCTCCTTTTTGAGGGCCTTCTCCTCCATCACAATGAGAACACCTCAAAATAGAGGATTGAAACTCCATTTTTCAATTCCCAACTCCTTATAGGCGTCTGTGTCACAATGAAAACACCTCAACAAAGAGGATTGAAACAGAAGATTAAGGGGCTAGAGACTTTGGAAGAGAAGGGGTCACAATGAGAACACCTCAATAAAGAGAATTGAAACATCTACGAATCGAGATTGGCTCGACAGTAGCATATGCACAATAAGAACACCTTAGCGAAAGAGGAACCGGCTTTAGCCATGTCCTTAATGGTCACGTCAACACCTCATAAAAATGCCGGGGTGGCAGATGGTGTGAGTACCTTTTTCTGGAAAAGACAATCCGGAGAGAGGGATACCGGCGGGTCAAGAATGAAAAAATCTGTGAACCTCGAAAGCAGAGGTCCACAGATTCATCTTGGACAATACCCATAGACCCATACCCATTAATCTTCTGAAATTGGAGCAAATCTACTGTTTTCACTATTTAGTTATAGGGTTGAGGGTGATTGGTAGAGGCAATGGTTGCGGATATGCGGCGGAAGAACTGATCGGCATGATGATGCCTTTGGTGCTATCTAATCGGGGGAGCTGACTGTCTACAAGCTATTTCAAAAACATGATCTGCCAATGTAAAATGGAAGTATGAGTACGAGACATGAGCTGACAGACGAACAATGGGCTGTGATTGAGCCCCTGCTCCCCAAACCGAAACCAGGCCCCGGGCGTCCGCCCGCCG
>NZ_PVNE01000046.1 GCF_003001905.1 Planifilum fimeticola | reverse complement strand
AGAGTAACAGAGCAATGCCTCCTTACTGCCGTTTGCCAAAACATCAAGAAAATGGCCTTGCTCCTTTGGAAGAGGAACAATGGGCCCCAAGGCGGGTCCTTTATCCGTCTGTTCTTCTCTATTTTCTTCCAATTAGCATACAAACCCAGCGGTTTTTCCGCTGGGTTTGTCAATAGCCTCAGGGATCGGCCTGTTCGGCCGATCCCTCTTCAGTGGGGATGGGGAAGTCTCAATCTTTCCTGGGATGATCGTTCACGTGAGTGAAGCCGATTTTTATCCCTTCCGGGCGTTCAGGCGGAAAAGCCCCGCCCCCGCAAGGAGGAGCAGCGAGCCGATCAGAGCAAGGGTCGGATAGGGGGTGGCGGTATTCGGCAGCTGTCCCCCGCTGTTGTGGTTGGGAAGGGTGCCGCCCTTGCTTCCGTCGTTGTCAGAACCTTTTCCGCCGTTGTCGTTGCCCTTGTCGCCGTCATCATCGCCCTTGCTGCCGTCCTTGCCGCCGTCATCTCCGCCGTTGTTGCTGTCATCATTGTTGTCGTCTCCGCCGGGTCCGTTATCGCCGTCCTTGCAACCCGACAGTTCCACGCTCACTTCACCCTGTTGCGCTTGGAGTATGACGTCGGAGGTCAAATTCAAGCAGAGCTGCAGTTTCACGAGATCAATTTTGGCGACGTTCAAGCCCAGTTGGACCACGACTTTGTTCGTGTTGCCGACGCGCAGCATCTTCTCGTCCAAGGCGACGGTCAGTTTGGAACGGGCTTTGTCGATGTTGTCGGCCGAGATGTCGTGGCCGTTGACCATTACCTTGGCATTGGCGATCGCCTTCAGCCCGACCCCGCCGTTCATATTGATTTTCAGGAGCTTCTGGCCTTTCACCTTCGAATCCGACAAGGTAACCTTTACCGGAATTTTCACGTCCGGATTCGCGGACAAACTGACAAGGCCGTTCACGGCGTCCAGCTTGACCATCGAATCGGCATACGCCGCCGGAACGGTCATGAAAGCCAGCAAAAAGGCGGTGAAAATTAATAAAACTTTTTTCAAAGGAGTTCCTCCTTCTGCTTCCCTCTCCCCCCTACGCCGTTAATATTACGATGAAGTTATTCCCGTGTCCAGAAAAATTTGATACTACAATCGATCGTTTTTTTGATAGTAAAATAGAATTAATGCCTCGGCAGATCCATCCGGTTGGCGGCTTCCAGAAATCTCCCCCGTGATCCCGTCTTCCGGATTGATATTGAATCCGGACTAAGGTTATACTGAATGGTGTACGGATCAAAACAAAGGAGTTCCCGCATGAAAAAAGGAGCCAAACGCCTCTGGACCGCGATTCTAGGTTTCCTATTCCTCCTGCTCGGGATTGCCGGACTCTTTCTTCCTTTCTTGCAAGGAATTTTGTTCTTATTGATCGGCCTCTACCTCTTGTCGAAAACCTCCCCATTGGCGAAAAAACTCCTCAACTACCTCCAGGCCCGCTTTCCCCGGTTTGCCCGGCAATTGGACCGCATCACCGCTCGGGGATTCAAACGATAATTGCCGAAAAGCTCCACCGCTTATGTGAAAACACTCTATCCTTCGGTCTAGCGTACCCGTGCGACGGCGAGTCCGTCACCGACGGGAAGAAGCATGGATTCCAGCCGAGAATCCCGGGACAAGCCCTCATTGAACCGCCGGATGGCCACCGTGGAGGGCGTCCGATCCGATTCGTCGCAAACCCTTCCTCCCCGGAGCACGTTGTCGGCGGTGATGACCGCACCAGGACGGGCCAGACGGATCGACCGTTCCAGGTAATCCGCGTATCGCTCTTTATCCGCGTCGATGAAGATGAAATCGAAGGAAACGCCTTCGTTCTCCAGGGCGTTGAGGAGTTCCGATGCATCCCCGACGCGGAATTCCACCTGCTGCCCCACCCCTGCGCGATCTGCGTTTTCCCGGGCAAAGGCGGCATGCTCCTCCTTAAGCTCCAGGGAAATGAGACGCCCGTCCTTCGGCAAAGCGCGGGCCAGCCAAATGGTGCTGTATCCACCCAGTGCCCCGATTTCCAGGATATCACGGGCACCGCTCATCTTCGCCAACAAGTACAGGGTTTTCCCCGTTTCGGGCGGGACGGAAATCCGCGGCATTCCCCGATCTGCCAAACCGCCTTCGATGGAGCGGAGCACTTCATCCTCCCGGGCAAACAAGGTGCGGATATACTGAGCCTGATTCATCGTAAACCTCCTTAAAAAGCAAAACCCGCCGCACTCTCGTGCAGCGGTTTCTGTTTGGAGCGGATGACGGGAATCGAACCCGCGTTTCCAGCTTGGGAAGCTGGTGTTCTACCATTGAACTACATCCGCATGAGGTTTACATTTGCTTCGTGCGATGCATTTCATATTATAACAACCTCTCTCTCAGATTGCAAGCATTTTTCGGGAGAACGGAGAAAGGAAGATGGATTCCCTTGAGTCACTATGTTTTGGGAACCGCCGGTCACATCGACCACGGCAAGACCGCCTTGACCAAGGCGCTCACCGGAGTGGATACCGACAGGTTGAAGGAAGAAAAGGAGAGGCACATTTCCATTGAGCCGGGGTTCGCCCCTTTCCGACTGCCTTCCGGCAAAGAGGTGTCCATCGTGGATGTTCCGGGACACGAGCGGTTCATCCGACAGATGGTTTCCGGCGTGGCGGGCATCGACCTGGTGCTGCTGGTGGTGGCAGCCGACGAAGGGGTAATGCCGCAAACCCGGGAGCATCTGCATATTATCGAACTGCTCAACATCCGCGCCGGGGTCATCGTCCTGACCAAAATGGATGCGGCGGATCCCGAGCTGCTCCCTCTGATCGAAGAGGATCTCCGCCTGTTGACCAAAAACACGGTTTTGGAGGGAGCGCCCATCTGTCGGGTCTCCGCCCGAACCGGCGATGGGCTGGATTCCCTCGTCCATACCCTGGACCGTCTGGTGAGCGGCATGTCCCCGCGCCAATCGGAAGCTCCCTTTCGCCTCCCGATCGATCGCGTTTTCACCATCCGCGGCGCCGGAACGGTCGTGACGGGAACGGTGCAATCCGGCTCGGCCCAAACCGGTGATGAATTGGAGATTCTCCCCGGAAATCTGCGGGTCCGGGTTCGCCAGATACAGGTTCACGGAAACGCCGTTCCCCGCGCCACGGCAGGACAACGGGCGGCCTTCAACCTGACCATGGCGGACGCAGACCGCCTGTATCGCGGGCAAACCCTGACGGATCCCGGGGCGTGGTCGGTGACCGATCGATTGGACGCCAGGGTGGAATCCCTTCCCGACCTGGATTTCACCTTGAAACAGCGCGCCCGGCTGAAACTTCTGATCGGCACCGCCGAGACGATGGCGGAACTCATCCTGTACGACCGGAAGGAGTGGGGCCCCAACGAGAAAGCCTTCGTCACTTTGCGATTGAGGGAACCGGTGGTGGCGGGACGGGGAGACCGCTTCATCCTGCGGCGCCCCTCCCCCGCCGCCACCGTCGGGGGAGGAGAGGTGATCGATCCCTATCCTCCCAAACATAAAATCCGGCCCGAATCCGCCCTTCGGATCGAGCAGCGCCTCTCCGCCGGGCTGGAGGAGCGGATTTTGGAAGCCTTAAGGGATCGCCTTTTAATGAGTCCGGAGGAACTGGCCCGCCATTTGACGGAACCGGAAGCGGCGGTAGACACCTCGCTGAAGAAAATGGAACAGGATGGCCGGATCGTTTCTTTTTTCGATCGCGTTGCTTCAACCGATCACCTTCAGGAAAGGGAAAGAAGGATCGCCCGATGGCTCGCGAATTATCACAGCGAATATCCGATGCGCGAGGGGGCGCCCAAGGCCGAAGTGATCTCCCGCCTGCTTCAGGGCTTGTCGACGAGGGAAGCCTCACGATTGCTGGACTTCTGGTCGGAAAGGGGGAGCCTCCGACAAGACGGGGAAAACCTCGCCCTCCCCTCCTTCGCTCCCCACATTCCCGACCGGTGGTCGGAGAAGGCGGACCGACTGTTGGATCAATTGAAGGGGAAAGGCATTACTCCGCCGAACTGGAAAATACTGCTTGAGGAAGCGGGCATCCCCCCGGAGGTGGGGAAGGAACTGCGCCCCTACTGGATCCGCGAGGGGATGGTGGTTCCCTTGACCGATGAAATCCTTCTTCACCACGAGGTCTTCAACTCGGCCGTTCATCAGGTGGTTGAAGCGATCCGAAGGAACGGTCCCCAGTCCATTTCCGATATTCGAAAGCGGCTTCCCGCCTCACGCAAGTATCTCGTTCCCCTGCTGGAAACCATGGACCAAAGGGGCATCACCCGGCGCTTAGGCGATTTGCGGGAGCTGGTCAACGAGCGCAAAAATCCCTGAAAGATATAAGGAAGCCGTTTTCCGTCGGGAAAACGGCTTCCCCTGCGTCGCGGCTTCAGTACAGGCGCAGGTACGGAGCGGCGGCAAGGTTGACGATCAGTGAAAACGCGCCCACCCCCACCGCCCACCATCCGAGTTGGTTTTTGCGGGTGCCGCTGATGATGCCGAGCACGATGCCTGCAGGGGCAAGGATATAGGGAACCAGCAGCAGGGAAAGGACCGATAAAACGATGGCCAGGGTACCCAACCAGCTCCCTTCCGTCCCCTCTTCGCGCCGGTCCGCCTCCGCTCTCCCCTCCTCAACCTTCGTCGTCGGAACCGGGTCAGCCACTTCTTCCGCGGCCTCCACGCCGACATTCTCCGTCAAGCTTTCCCCCTCCGACGGCTCCTCCTGCATTCGGGAGTCCCGGGCATCCTTCCCTTCCAAGTGCGGCAAATCGACCTTCGGCTGATCCGTCTTCTGCGTGGCTCGATCGATCATGCCGTCGGTCTGCATCCGCTCATCCATCTGTTCCAGTTCTTCATCGCGCAAGGGGATTTCCCTCCAATACGGGTTTTTCCATAGTATGCGATGAAGAAGGGGACAGTAATTTGCCAGATTACGGTGCATTTCAGGCGATCGAGGATGAGCCGGGTGCCATCCCTTCCGCACTCCGCTCTTGTGCGCGTTTTCCCCTGATCAGCGTTTGGTGATCAGGACGATATGGGCCGGCAATCCCTCCGGCCTGTCTTCCCCCGTCAAGCGGATCGGCAGGACGGGTCCGCGGAAAAAGCGCTCCGTCGGAAACAGCCGGTCGAGGATCTCTTCCGTGATCGGGCTCATCGGAATGGATGATCTTCTCATACTTTCCTCCATCTCCGGGGACATCTCCCGGCATCCCCGCAGCAGCAAATGCCCTCCGGGCTTTAAAATCCGCCAGATTTCCTCGGCATATCGATGCCGCTCTTCCCTCGGAATCACATGAAAACAGCCCCGGTCGTTCGCAAAATCGATCGACAGATCCTCCACCGGCAGGTTCCGGGCATCCCCGGTTCGGAACCGGATGGAAACTCCCGCCTTCTTCGCCCTCATCGCCGCCAGACTCAGGGCTTTGGGGGAAACGTCCACGCCGGTCACGGCGAATCCGCATTGTGCCAGAAAAATCGCATCCCATCCTCCCCCGCAGCCGATATCCAAGGCCCGACTCCCCGGAGCGGGAAGTCCCCGGACAGCCAGGTACGAAACCAGCTCCGGTGAAGCGCTGCCAAAATCCCAATTCTTGAAATCCCCTTTTTCATAAGCCTGATTCCAATCCATGCAATCCCCCGTTCCAAACCGAAAGTTCCATGGAAAGGGTTCCCCTTGGCTTTATAATCGAAACTTGATTGGAAATCCAAAAAATCCCGCAGCGACGTGCTGCGGGAGCAAAAGGCGCCTCATTCGGTGAGTTCGGCTTCCTTGTAGTCGGGAGGACCGACGGGATGGCGAAGGACGTTCTTCAATTTCGGCGTTTCTACGATCACGTTGTTGTAATAGTACAGCGGAAAGACGGGCATTTCCTCCAGCAGAAGCTCTTCCGCTTCCTCGAGGAGTTTCACCCGTTCTTCTTCACTTTTTGCTTCCGTGGATTTCTCAAGCAGTTCATCATACTTCTCGTTGCTCCATCCGGTCCGGTTCATGGAATGATCCGTCTGGAAGCTTTCCAGGTAGTTGTACGGATCGTTGTAATCCGGAAGGAAGCTGGAGCGGGACATCTGGTAATTCCGGTTGATCTGGCTGTCGAAGAACACCTTGGTCTCCTGGCTTTGAAGTTTGATCTTTACCCCCAGGTTTTTCCGGTACATCTCCTGAAGGGCTTCGGCCACCAGTTTGTTCTTCTCATTGGCGTTGTAGAGCAGGGTGACGGAAGGCAGGGTTTTCCAGCCCTCCTCTTTCATCCCCTCTTCGAGGAGGCGCTTCGCTTCCTCCGCCTGGTTATCGGCGATCAACTCCTCGCGCCCTTCCCGAAAATCCCCCAGCTGGCTCATCGTGCCCGGAGCCACATAAGCGAGCGCCGGTTGCTGATTCCCCTGGACCACCTGATCCACGATGGCTTTCCGGTCGACCGCCAGAGCGAAAGCCTTCCGGATTTTCTTGTTGGTGAAGGGTTTTTCCTTCACGTTGAACCGGAAAAATTCGAGACCCGAACCGTCCAGGACCTTGGCTTCCCCCTTCTTGATCAGCGACGGCAAAATGTCCGGCGGCGGGGTCGCGGAATGGAGCTTTCCGGTTTTAAACATCTGGTAGGCGGAACTCGGATCGTTCACCATCGCCCATTCGATTCCGCCCAGCTTCACCCGGTCCCTTTCCCGGTAATGCTCGTTTTGGACGGCCTTCACGGAGGAGTCATGCTGCCACTCCTTCATCTTGAAGGGACCGTTGCTCACGTAGGAATCCCCGTTCTCATAAAGTTTCGGATCTTCCTCCAATCCCTTTTTGTATACGGGATAATAGACAGTGTAGGCGGTCAGCTGCAAAAAGAAGGGCGTCGGCTTGCTCAGGCGAACCTCCAGGGTGTAGTCGTCCTTCGCCTTCACCCCCACTTGGTCGGCGGAAGCCTTCTCGGTGTTGTATTCCTCGGCGTTTTCGATGAAATAGAGAAGAAACGCCGCGGAGGAGGCGGTCTTGGGATTAAGGACCCGCTTCCAGGCGTACTCGAAATCGTGGGCCGTCAAGGGCTCTCCGTTGGACCACTTGGCATCCTTCCGCAGGGTGAAGGTATACGTAAGCCCGTCCGGAGAGACGTCCACCTTTTCGGCCACGGCGGGTTTCGGCTGATGATTTTCATCGAGCCGCATCAGACCTTCGAAAAGGGCATTGACCACTTCCATCGATTCGGCGTCAAAGGCCTTGGCCGGATCCAGGGAAGTGGGTTCCCCGTTGGGCAGATTCAGCTTCAGCACCTGCTCGGATTGCGACTGGCTGTCCGAATCGCCCGACGTGCTGCATCCGGAAAGAATCAGGGCAATGGCCATAAACAGCGCGATTCCCGCGCGCCACCCTTTCTTCACACCCATCCCTCCTGTCGAGGTGGAAAGATTCTTGCTTCTCAAACATTCGACGGATGGAACCGTTTTCCCTTTGTTCGGAGTTGCCTTTGTCCGGAAAAAGGAACCCCGCTTCGCCGTGAAGAAAGGGTATAGGGAATTTCTAAACGCGAGGAGTGACTTCCATGAATATCCGATTTGTGGACGTGGCGGTGGGAAACGTCTGGTCAAGCCCGGAAAAACCGCGGGACCTGGACGCTCCTTCCCTTTCCCGCCCGGCAGACATCAAGGGATGGCTCTCTCGCTTGGACGGGGAAGAAAAGGGGCGAATCGACCTGGTCGGCCGGTTGGAAACCCAGGTTCTCTACGGAGAGCCGGTATGGGTTGTCGGCGAGCGGGACGGGTGGGCGGAAGTCCGCATTCCGGAGCAGTTTTCATACAAGGATGAAAGTGGGTATCCCGGATGGATGCCGCTGCGGCAGCTTACCTTCCATCCGGATTATCACCAGGCGTGGCAAACGGAGCCCTTGGCCTATGTCACCGCCCCCTTCACCCGCTTGCGCCTGGAAGGGAACGAAGCGGAACAACCCGTCGGATTTATGAGCAAACTGCCCTGGCTGGGCGAAGTGGACGGGGAAGCCATCGTCCTCACCCCCCGGGGAGTTGTGGGACGTCTCCCCGCCGAGCACATCACCGTCGCCCGAACCCTGCCAACCGCCGGCGGCGAGATCCGGGTGGCAACGGCGGAGCGATTCCTGGGCCTGCCCTATCTGTGGGGAGGAACCTCCTCCTTCGGATTTGATTGTTCCGGTTTGATGTATCGCATCTTTGAGTCGGCGGGAATCCGCATCCCACGGGATGCCGGAGATCAAGCCCGTTTCGGAAAGAGGGTGCCGAAGGAGGATCTCCGACCGGGAGATCTGGTGTTTTTCGCCTACGATGAGGGGAAAGGCGAGATTCACCATGTGGGCATGTACGTGGGAGACGGAAGCTTTCTCCATTCCCCCCGCACCGGTCACCCGGTCCGGATCAACCGGCTGTCCGAGGAGAATTATGCGCGGGAATTTTGTCTTGCCCGAAGGTACGAGGGAAGTGAAACTTTCTGAATACGGAAAAAGGGCGCAACATCCGGTGCCCCCTGTCCTCCGCTCTTTATCGACCTCGTCCGTTTTGCCGAAACACCACCTGCTCCAGCCGCTCCACCCTCCGGGTGAGGTCACGGATCACCGCGTTCTGACCGGGATCCTCCGCAACCATTCGCGACGAGCCTCCCCTCTGGGCCTTGCGGAGCTGCTCCTTCAGCCGCTCGTTCTCCTCGATCAGGTCTTCGTAATTTTTAATGACCAGATCCAGAAATTCATTCACTTCATCGATATCGTATCCGCGAATGGCGTGCTTGAAATCCTTGTTGAAAATATCCATCGGCGTCAGCCGCTTCATGTTGATCCCTCCCCAAACGCTTCTGCCACTCATTCCTTATTATACTACGATACTCCCCTGTTCGCGTACAGTGGTCCATAAAAGAGCCTGCAGAAACGCGAAAGAGGAGGATTCACATCCTCCTCCCTCCAAAAGGGGCCGGGGCGCAATTCTCCGGGAGCGGTCAGCCCGCGTGGGGAAAGGTTCGGCGGACCATGTCCATGAAACTGTCCCACAGTCCCGCCACCGGACGGCCTCGACGGATATCCCGGGCGAAGTCGCCCATCCGCTTGACAAAGTCCGGATTGGCGGAAACGTACACCCTCCGAATGCTGGCATCCTTCGCCCGGACCTTGCGGACGATCTCCTTCTCCAAGCCGCTCGTCAAACGGACGCCGGAGGGCAACATGACAGCCACATAGGCGGTCCGATCCGTCAAGATGACGGTCGCGGTATCCACACGCTTCATATCGGCAATGGCATCAGCGATTTTGTCCGCCACGCGCATTTGCTGGGTCATCGGCTGCCGCGCCGCATCCCGCCGAACCGCTTCGGGGTTGGTCAAGGGACGGGCGGGCCGTTGAAGGGCGTCATTTCGCGTTTCTTCAGGACGCTGTTGGGTGGCGCAACCGGCGGCGAACCCCAAAACCAGCGCCGCCGAAAGGGCTCCGAGCGCCCACCTTTTCACGGAACGCATGGGCATCCTCCTTTCCTGAAAGGATTCGTCCATAGTATCCGTCCGGCCGAAAAAAATATGTGCCCCCCGAAACGCAATAAAAAAGAGCCGCCCCGTGCGGCTCTTGCGATTTCGGAACTCGGCGGAGAACCGGCATGGAGATCCTCCGCCCCTTTTCCGAAGCCTCATTCCTCGCTCTGTCCGAGGAAGATGGAGATGTAATAAAGCAAATTCATCACCGCGACGAGAGTGGCGGCCACATAGGTGAACGCCGCGGCGTTCAGCACTTTGCTCACGCCCCGCTCCTCGGTGTTCCGAATAAAGCCCTGTTGAACGAGAATGTCCTTGGCCCGGCTGCTGGCGTTAAACTCCACCGGCAGCGTCACCAGCTGAAAGGCGACCGCCGCCGAGAAGAAAAGAATTCCCAGCGCGAAGAGATTCAGCGCCTGAAAGAGAATCCCGGCCATCAAAAGCAGCGGAGCGACGCCCGAAGCGAAATTGACCACCGGAAACATCTTGTGGCGCAACACCAGAAAACCGTAGGCGTCCCGATGTTGCAGGGCGTGTCCGCATTCGTGTGCCGCCACCGAAATCGCGGCGATCGAATTGGAATAATATACGCTCTCCGAAAGGCGGACCGCCCGGGCCATCGGATCGTAATGGTCGGTCAATTTTCCCGGCACCGGTTCGACCGGCACGTCGTGCAATCCGTTGGCATCGAGGATGCGGCGGGCCACTTCCGCCCCGGTCATCCCGGAGAAAGCGGGATTTTCGGACCACTTGTTGAAGGTTCCCTTCACCTTGAATTGCGCCCATATCGTCAGGCCCAATGCGGCGATGACCAATAGATACAGTGCCGACATTTTCCGTCTCATTCCTCCCTTGAAGGCTTTTCATATTTCGGGGCCCCGCGTTCGGACCGGGGAAATTCAAACCATTCGGCGCGGGATTCATCACTTGCAGGGGCGTTAAGTCCTTTTCCACCGGCATAGAATCCGGAGGAAGGACCGACAGGCGACCCGGATACGTCTTCTCAGCTATTATATTATACCATAAGTGGGATCGATTCATCGGCGTCCGATTATGGAAAGAAGATCCGAAGGAAAGAATAGGTTTTATCCCCCTCGCTTCCATCCTGTGAAAACGGACTCAATTTTTTGCTACAATAAGAGGGACATCGGTCGTAAAGGAGGTAGGAGATGAACCTGATTGAACAGTTCGTTAATCTGGAGGAATTGAGCCAGTTCCATTTCCTATTAGAGATAGCCCTCATTTTGGTCGCGGTCAAGATCGCGGGACATTTGAGCAAAAGGTTCGGACAACCCGCCGTGTTCGGCGAACTGCTCGTCGGGGTGATCCTCGGGCCTTCCCTGCTGGGATGGGTTCATCAGAGCGACATGCTCCGCGAGCTGGCCGAAATCGGCGTCATTTTGCTGATGTTCCTCGCCGGCCTGGAAACCGATGTAAACGAATTTAAACGAACCGCATACGGCTCCTCCCTTACGGCCGTCGGCGGGGTGATCCTTCCCCTGATCGCCGGTTTCGGGGTCGGATTACTGTTCGGCTACAACTACTCCACCGCCATCTTTATCGGAACGGTGTTGGTGGCCACCAGTGTCAGCATCTCGGTGCAGACTCTGAGGGAGTTGGGAAAGCTCCAATCTAAGGAAGGGGTTACCGTCCTGGGCGCAGCTGTGTTGGACGACATCCTGGGCATCATCACCCTGTCGGTCGTCATCGGTTTCGTCGCCAGTGACGACAGCGGCGGAAGCATTGCAGGCATCCTTCTCCTCCTGGTGAAGATCATCGTTTTCTTCATCATCACCCTCCTGGCGGGTCGGACGCTGCTCCCGAGGCTGTTTCGCGCCGTCTCCGGCATGCTCACCACCGAAGTGGTGCTCACCTTCGGCATCATCACCGCCCTCGCCTTCGCCTATTTCGCGGAAATGTTCGGAATGGCAGGGATCGTCGGCTCCTATTTCGCCGGGTTGATGCTCAGCCTCTCCAGCTATCGAGAGGAATTGTTCGAGAAGGTGGAAACGGTGTCCTTCTCTTTCTTTGTGCCGATCTTCTTCGTCAGCATCGGAGTGACGGCACAGGTGAAAAATTTCTCGCTCGAGATGCTCTATCTCATCGTGACTCTGACCCTCGTGGCCATCGTGACCAAGCTGATCGGCGGCGGCATGGGGGCCAAACTGGCCGGATTCAACTGGCGCAGTTCCGCCATCATCGGCTCCGGTATGATCGCCCGGGGAGAAGTGGGACTCATCGTCGCCACCATCGGCCTGCAAAAGGGATTGATCGATCAAGCCCTGTTCACCGCGGCGGTGGTCATCGTGCTGGTCACCACCCTGGTGACGCCCCCCGCCCTGAAGGCCGCCATCGGACGGCGCACCGAGCCCTCGCAGAACGCTTGACAAAGCCGGAAAAGGAAAAGCACCCCGCGGGGTGCTTGAGATTGATGACAAACCCCCTGGCTCTTTTCGCAAGAAAAGCGCCAGGGGTTGCATGTTTATGGGAAATAAACAGATAAAGGAAATTAGATTTGGTAAATTAGGCGGATCACAAAGCCTTTTCCTCTCTTCGAGAGGAGCAAGGCCATTTTTTTGATGTTT
>NZ_PVNE01000045.1 GCF_003001905.1 Planifilum fimeticola | reverse complement strand
TGGGTTCGTCCTGAACATATAAAAACCTTCCTTCGGAATTGTTTTATTCCGAATTCAACAAAAAAGGCTGTTGACCCTTCTTTGTCAACAGCCTCACCCCCCTCTATCTGAGGGGGGTTTTTTCCGAACGTTATCGAACTTCAGCTGCGAACTGCGTCAGCCGAGCTTCACCACGTTCGCAGCTTGTGGTCCACGCGGACCTTCCACGATGTCGAATTCCACGGCTTGACCTTCGTCGAGGGTCTTAAATCCCTCTTCCTGAATGGCGGAATAGTGGACGAATACGTCTTCGCCACCTTCCCGTTCGATGAAACCATACCCTTTGTCCGCGTTGAACCACTTCACTCTGCCTTGCATGTAAAACATTCCCTTCTAAAAATTGATCCACATGGGGATCAACATCCCATGCGGATCAACTATATCACTGTGAAGGTGAAAAGTCAAGATTGGAAACGTTGCCATGAATCTCCGGTTAAATTCCGTCAGAGCACCTTGCTCAGGAAAGAGCGGGTCCTCTCCTCCTTCGGCCGGTTGAACAGCTCATCCGGCGTCCCTTCTTCGATGATCATCCCCTGATCCATAAAGAGCACCCGGTCGCTCACTTCCCGGGCAAACCCCATCTCATGGGTGACCACCACCATCGTCATCCCCTCGGCGGCCAGCTGCTTCATCACCGCGAGCACCTCTTTGATCATTTCGGGATCGAGGGCAGAGGTGGGTTCGTCGAACAGCATCACCTTGGGATCCATCGCCAAGGCGCGGGCGATCGCCACCCGCTGCTGCTGCCCTCCGGACAACTGTTCCGGCCAGGCCTGGGCCTTGTCCTGAAGCCCCACCTTACCGAGCAGTTCCATCGCCTTTTGCTCCGCCTTCTCCTTGGACCATTTGCGCACCCGAATGGGGGCCATGGTGATGTTTTCGATCACCCGCTTGTGGGGAAACAGGTTGAATTGTTGAAACACCATCCCCATTTCGGTCCGAACCTGGTTGATGTCCGTCTTGGGATCGGTCAGATCGTGGCCGTCCACCACCACCCGGCCCGAGGTGATCGGTTCCAGCAGGTTCAAACAGCGCAGAAAGGTACTCTTGCCGGATCCGCTCGGCCCGATGACGCAGACCACTTCTTTTTCCTTGATGTGCACGTTGATATCCTTCAGCACCTCGTGATCGCCAAAGCGCTTGTAGAGATGTTCAACACGGATCAATCGGGATCACCCCTCCTTTCGGCCGGTATCAAAACGCCGCTCCAAGTAGAAGACCACCCGGGACAAGAGATAGGTCAGCACCAGATACATGAGGGCGGCGGTGGCGTAGGGAGCCAACCGCTCCCAGGTGCTTTTCGCCGTGGTCATGGCCGCGTAGGTAATATCGTTGACGGCGATCACCATCACCAGGGATGAGTCCTTCATCAGGGCGATAAACTCGTTTCCCAAGGGGGGAAGCATCCGTTTGAAGGCCTGGGGAAGGATCACCAGGCGCATCGCTTGCCAGTAGGTCATCCCCAGGGAACGGGCCGCCTCCATCTGCCCCTTGTGAATCGACAGGATTCCGCCGCGGAAAATTTCGGAAATATACGCCCCGGCGTTCAGGGAAAGGGCGATAAAGCCGGAAATCAATGCAGAGGGAGTATCCACGCCCATCGCATCACAGACGGTGGGAATGATGCCGAAATGGATCGCCAGAATCTGCAGCATCAGGGGCGTTCCACGGAAAAGATCCACATAGGCCTTTGCCGGAATCGTCAGCACCTTGATCCGGGAAATGTTCATCAGCCCGAGAATCAGTCCGATGAGCATTCCGAAAAGAATCCCGACCACCGTCAGCTCGATCGTCGTATAAAATCCCCGGATAAAATTCTCCTTGTACTCGATGACGACAGACCAATCGATACCCTGCATGTAAAACACCTCTTCCTACATGCGAAGAAAAAGCGGATCCTTTCAGATCCGCCAAAACCAAATGGAAGGAAACGGCGGTTTTCCGCACCCGTTATGACTCTTGGCCGAAGTACTTTTCGTAGATCTTGTCGAAGGTTCCGTCTTCCTGGATCTTTTTCAGGCCGGAGTTGATCTTGTCCAGTACTTCCTTGTTGCCCTTCTTCACCATGATTCCGTAGGATTCGGGCTCGAAGGAGTTGTCTTCGATCGTCTTGAACTTCCCTTCCGGAAGTTTTTTCATGTAGTCGAGGACCACGCCGTTATCGGCCACCACCGCATCGACCCGTCCGATCACCAGATCATCGATGGCCCCGGGAGTGTCGTCGTAACCCCGAATCCCTTCATAGGTTTTGCCGAAGGCCTTCTGCACCACGATTTCCCCCGTGGTCCCGGACTGAACGCCGATCTTTTTCCCCTTCAGATCCTCCAGCGTGGACACGTCGGAATCCTTGGGCACCAGGATGAGCTGCTTCGCCTCAAAGTAGGGTTCGGAGAAGTCGTACTTTTTCTTCCGCTCCACCGTGATGGTGATGGCGGAAATTCCCGCGTCCACTTTGCCGCTGTCGACCGCCTCAAACAGTCCATCCCAACCGGTGTGCTGAACCCGGACCTCCAGGCCTTCCGCTTCGGCGATCGCCTGAATCACTTCGATGTCAAAACCGGTGATCTCCCCGCTCCCCTCCTGCTTTTCGAAGGGGGGATAAGCGGCATCGGTCCCCACCCGGAGCACGTTTCCATCCGATTCGCTGCCGGACTTTTGACCGCCGCCGCAGGCGGTAAGCACCAGCACCGCCGCCAAAAAGACCGATGCGATGACCCATCTCCCTTTTTTCAAACCCTTCGCCTCCCTCTTGCTGTGCATATTTTCCCACCGCTCCCTCGGGAGCCCTTGGGGGAGGAAACATTGTTTCTTCACACATTTTCCCGCATAACCATCCGTAATACTCTAAGGAAAAGAGCTCGCTTCCCGTTGGATTATTATAAATGTGTATTTATGGTCATGCAATGACTATCTTTTGGGAATCCCCTCCTTCACCAAAATTTTCAATTTTTACAAAACAGGGCGTTTATGCTGAAAACACATGAAAAAAAATTCGTGAAGCACAGGAAATCTTCCTGCTCCCTCTGTCAATTTCCATTTATTTGCTCAAACCCGGGCTTCACAGCCCGACAAAAAGGGCCATCCCAGAAAGGATGACCCGTGATTTCGTCAACTCGTTTCGATTCTCTTTTCAGTTCACCGCTTCCTTCAACTGCTTGCCGGGCTTGAAGGCAGGAACCCGGCTGGCTTCGATCTGAATCGTTTCCCCGGTCTGAGGATTCCGACCGGTACGGGCCGAACGCTCCCGCACTTCAAAGTTGCCGAAACCGACCAGCGAAACCTTCTCTCCCCGCTTGAGGGCTTCAGAGATGGTTTCCAGCACGGCGTCCACCACCATACCGGCTTCCTTCTTGGTCTTTCCGGTGGCGGCGGCCACCCGTTCGATCAGCTCGGACTTGTTCATGGATTCCACTCCTTTTCTCGTAAACTCCCATAGAAATGATGGTCGCATTACTTGTGTTACCCATTGTTAAGAGGGAATATACCTCTTTTAACGATAGACATCGAAAGTTTTGTCTTTTTCGATGCTTATAGACTGCCCGATGGGTGCCGGAATGCTAACGGGCAAAGGTGACGGACACGACGCGTTTCACCTCTCCTTCTTTCAAAATGCGGGCGCATTCTTCCAGAGTGGAACCGGTCGTATACACGTCGTCGACGATGAGGACGCGGGTGCCGGCGATTTTCGTGCGGACCTCCCGATCCTCCGCCAAGGCAAAGGCTCCCCGGAGGGCAACCAATCGCTCCCGGCGGTTCCTAAGGCTCTGCGGTTCGGTGGGGCGAACCCGCTTCAAAAGCGGAATCAGGGGTCGGTTCAACCGTGCCGAGACGATCCGCGCCAACAGTTCCGCCTGATTAAATCCCCTTTCCTTCAGCCGGGACGGATGCAGGGGCACAAAGGTGATCCAGTCGGGAAGCGGATCATGCCCGGCGGCCGACTCGGCCATCATCCTCCCCAGAGGACGGGCCAGGCGCTCCCGCCCGCGATACTTGAACAGGGCGACGATCTCCCGGGCAAATTCGTTGTACCGGACGACGCTCCGATTCTGATCCAGATGCCCGACTCGACCTTTGCAATCCCCGCAAAGGACCGTCCCCTGCCCGGCAAGGGGTTTTCCGCACCGGCGGCACAGCGGCGGAGAAATCCGGACCAACCGACGGCGGCAGACCGCGCACAAGCGCCCCCACACCCCCGACCAGGGGTGCCCGCCCGCGGGGGAAGAACAAAACCAACAGGTGGTGGGAGGGGGAAAAAGATGTTCCCACACCGGACACCTCTCCTCTCCGTCACCTGAGCTGCTACGCCGCACCATTCCCGTGCGTCCCGATCCGGCGGTCTACGACCATGGTACATGATCGCCCGCCGATCGTCCAGCTATTGGCAACCATTTTCCTCATCCTCCTTCAGCCACCCCCGGCGGCGAGCCACCCGGTTCATCCATAGGATCTCCCGAATTGCCTTCAACTGTCCCTCCGTCCGCTCGGCGGACAAAAACCAGACCTCCCCGAACCGGTAATCGGCGGTGCGCCCCACGCGCCCGGCGATCTGCACCAGTGCAGGCGCATCGAACACGGGATGGTCCGCCCCGAAGACCAACACGTGACAGCGGGGCAGCGTAACCCCCCTTTCCAGGACGGTCGTGGTGATGAGAAACCGGATGTCTCCCCTCCTGAGCTCTTCCAATATCCTTTTTCGCTCACCGTCCCGGCCGGACACGCCGCGGCACTCCCCAAACCGGTCGGGGTGGCGCCTCCGGATCCAGGAGAGGAGGCGATCCACATCGGCCACCCGCGGCACGAACAACAGCCCTTGTCCCCCGTGTTCCACCACCCTTTCCAAAAAGGCCGTCACGGGAGGGAGCGGTCGCCCCTGATCCAGGGAAGACCACAACCTCCACAGGCGAAACAGGCGGGGTTCGGGGAGCGGGCGGCCGTGGTGTCGGACCGGCAGAATCACCCCTGGAAATTGCCCCCGTGCTAGCCGGCGGCGCAGGTCCCGAGGGGGAGTGGCCGTCAGCCAGAGGATCGTTCCCCTTTCCGCCGCCGCCCGTTCCACCCCCGCCCGGAGCTGCGGGTCCCCCTTCAGGGGAAAGGCATCCACTTCGTCGACAACCACCAGTTGGAAACAGCGGTAAAATCGCCACGCCTGATGGGCCGTCGCCGCCGTAAGCGGACTGCTGGTCCGAACCCAACCGCTCTCCCCGTGCAGGACGTTCACCGGGAGGTCCGGAAAAGCCCGATCCAGCCGCGGGGCCAGCTCCTCCACCACATCCCGCCGCGGCGAAACCCACAAAACGCGCCCGCCCCCCTCCAACACCCGATGAACGGCAGGAAGCACGGCTTCGGTTTTGCCCGATCCTGTCACCGCCCATACGAGAAAAAACCTCTGCCCCGACCGCACCGCTTCAAGGCAACGATCGGAAACCCATTTTTGTCCCTCGGTCAGGGCGGGAAGGCGCAGATCGACCCTTCGAAAATCTCCGGACGCCTCTCCTTTCTCCTCGGGCAGAAAGAAGAATAGAGGCGTACAGGCGCGGGAGCGCCCGAGAAAAAGGCAGCGGTCACAGCTGACGCATTCGCCCCCGCACCGCCCGCACCGGGAACGGAACAATCCCTCCGGTCCCGATCCGCACCGGTTGCAACGCCAGCGGGAAACGGCCGAAGGGATTTCGACTCCGGGCAGCATAAAGGCCATGCCGGTCAGGCACATGGTCTGCAGGACCGCGCGAAGTTCCTGATCCCCCATGGGCCCCGCCAGCTCCCGCACCAGGCCCTTCACCTCATCCCAGAGCAGGGCCCTTCCCGCCAACAGCGATCGGAGGGAATGGGCCGCCCTCTCCCAGCGCTCCCACAGGGAAACCGGAGGAGGCGGGAGCCGATCGCCGGGTGCACCTTTCCCGGAACGCAAATGCCGGAAGGCTTGTCCCACGGAAGGATGGGTTTCCAGAACCGTCACCGCTTCGCCGCGCCTGTCCCAGTACAGAGCGTCCACATCCGGAGCGATGCTGAAGCGGCGGGTAGGGTCTCGGGTCAACGTGTAAACGGACGTCTCCATCGCAAATTGCACCTGAACCGCATATTCATCGATTTTCTTCTGGATTTCGAGGCCGCCGAAACCCCTTCGATCACCCTTGGAGATCGAAGGGGATCTCCCAGCCGTATTGCCGATTGCGCAGATCCATCACGACCACCCGTTCCGCATCCGCCCCTTCCTCCGCCATTCGGTCGGCCAATTGGTGCTCCCTGACGGATCGGATGCGGATCCAGGGATAACGATGTTTCAACCGCTTCAGGATGATCAGGGTATCATCGGAAGATCCCGTGTCCAGGCAGATGATTTGACACGATCTTCCGCTCAGCCAGCTCCAGAAAAAGAAGGAACGAACCACCCACTCGACGCATCCCTGACTGTTCCGCGTCACCACGACGAGATGGGTTCCGGCGGGTTCAAAGCGGAGCAGCATGGCACGCGCAAAAGCCACGAGCAAAAGCCAAAGGGATCCGTACAAAGCCATTCCCCACAGCACCCACTCCATCTTTCGTCCCTCCTTTGCCACAATATATGTGACAAAGGCACAGGAGGTTCTGGAGGGACGTCACCCCCAGAACCGCCCAGGCCCATTTCGAAAACTTCAGAAATTATCATTTCGGAACTGAGCTTCCTGAGAAGTTTCCCTTCTCCTTTCCATCCATATTTTACCCCTCCATCCAGGCGGAGAAAACCCTTTCAGAAAAAAACAACAGCCGCCCGCACTCCCTGTGCGAAGCGGCTCCAATCCCGGTCCCGGGAATATCGATGTTCCGGCCCGACCCGCGACGACGGGGGATCGGGCCGGAAAGATCCTCAAGTTTCTCCCCAAATTGCGGAACGAAGCAACCCCTGATCAAACTCCCGCGTCTCTGCGCAACGCTTCCGCTTTGTCCGTCCGTTCCCAGGGAAGATCGAGATCCTCCCGGCCGAAGTGCCCGTAGGCCGCGGTCTGCCGGTAGATGGGCCGGCGCAGGTCCAGGGAGCGGATAATCCCCGCAGGACGGAGGTCAAAGTGGGCTCGAACCAGCTCCGTCAGACGGCCCTCGTCCACCTTGCCCGTGCCGAAGGTGTCCACGCGGATGGAAACCGGTTGCGCCACGCCGATGGCGTAGGCCACTTGGACTTCGCATTTGTCGGCCAGCCCGGCGGCTACGATGTTTTTGGCCACATAGCGGGCGGCGTAGGCCCCCGAACGGTCCACTTTGGTCGGATCCTTCCCGGAGAAGGCTCCCCCGCCGTGGCGGGCGTATCCTCCGTAGGTGTCGACGATGATCTTCCGACCCGTCAGGCCGGCGTCCCCCTGGGGACCTCCGATCACAAAGCGCCCCGTGGGGTTGATGAAATACTTGGTGCTCGCGTCCAGCAACTCCTCCGGGACGACCGGCCGGATCACATGTTCCAATATGTCTTCCTTGATCCGGGCCAAGGCGACGTCCTCCGCGTGCTGGGCCGACACGACGACGGTATCGATCCGCACCGGGCGGTCCCCTTCGTACTCCACCGTCACCTGCGTCTTGCCGTCAGGCCGGAGATAGGGAAGGGTGCCGTCCTCCCGAACCCGGTGGAGACGGCGGGCCAACCGGTGTGCCAGGGAGATCGGCAAAGGCATCAGTTCCGGCGTCTCGTTGCAGGCGAAGCCGAACATCAATCCCTGGTCGCCGGCGCCGATCGCTTCGATCTCCTCCTCCGTCATGCGCCCTTCCCTCTTTTCCAGCGCCGTGTCCACCCCCATCGCGATATCGGGAGACTGCTCGTCGATGGAGGTCAGCACCGCGCAGGTATCCGCATCAAACCCGAATTTGGCGCGGGTATAACCGATTTCCCGGATGGTCTCCCGGACGATTTTCGGAATATCCACGTAGCAGACGGTGGAGATCTCTCCCGAGACCAGCACCAACCCCGTCGTCACCGCGGTTTCACAGGCGACCCGGGCGTTGGGATCATTGGTCAGAATGGCGTCCAATACCGCATCGGAGATCTGGTCACAGATCTTGTCCGGGTGTCCCGCAGTCACGGACTCGGACGTGAACAAGCTGCGCGAGCTCATGGTTCATTCCTCCTTTGCTTCCCCGAATGCAATCCCGCGGGCCCTTTCAGGGAGCCCACCCCTTCGCACGGCAAACAAAAAAACCTTTCCCCGAGGAAAGGCGCGTGTACCCTGATCCGTCCTCGATGGTGACTCGCCAGATATGGTAAATGGAGCGTCCAGCTGTCCCGTGATCGTTTCGATCCTCGCCCTTCGCCGGGCGGGTCGATGGGAGCGGGGCCGTTCATCAGGAATAGGATAACGTAAAAGCCGGGGAAAGACAAGGTGCAAGGGCTTCCTCCGCCCTTCCATTCATTTCCCTTGAAGCCGGAAGCTTGCTTTAGGCCGCTGATACCCGGACGGACGGCCCGGAAACAAAAAAAGGCGGCCGTCCGTCCAAAACCGCGCCGCGCTCCTCCCCGCGGAACAATATAAAGGATTGAAGGACTCATAGAGAAAAAACGGGGATGGAAAACTATAATCGTGTGACCTCGGCGGGGGGATCAAAAACGGCCATCGCGCTCGAAGGGGAGAGATTCATGCGCAAAGCGGTTCGTCTCATGCTCGCCTTGTCCGTCCTTCTCCTTTTCCTCGGCGGAATCGGAATCTGGAATGCCCACACCCGTCCCCCCGGACGCCCCAAAACCGTCGGGGAAGAACCGGTGCGAAAACAGCCGGACGCTCCGAAGCCGGTTCTCCTCGACCGCCCGACCACCCTGCTGTTGATCGGAGTGGATCAGCGGCGCGACGACCCCGGCCGGACCGACGCCCTGGTGCTTTTGACCATCCATCCGCGAAAAAGGAGCGTTAAAATCCTCCATGTGCCGCGAGACACGAAAGTCCGGCTCAACCTGGGGAAAGGCCGGACGGCGCTGGACAAGATCAATCACGCCTACGCCCTCGGCGAAGGCATCCCATCCACCGTACAAACCTTGGAATCCTTTTTGGACATCCCCGTCGACCATTACGTGAAGGTCAACATGAAGGGGTTTCGGAAAATCATCGACCTGTTCGGAGGCGTCGACGTGAACAGCCCCCGTTCCTTCTCCTATCTGGGCCATCACTTCCGCAAGGGGCCCATGCATTTAAACGGCTCCCAGGCGCTGGCCTACATTCGGGACCGGACGGGAACCAACGACTTCGACCGCCACCGGCGTCAACAGCAGGTGCTCCGCAGCCTTTGGCACAAGAGCAAACATCCTTCCACGCTGTTGAAGATGAACCGGCTGTTCAACATTCTCCGCGCTTACAGCGAAACTTCTCTCACCCTGAGGGATGCGGTCAGCCTGTGCTACACCCTGTCCCGGGTGCCCGAAAAAAATATTGAAACGATTCACTTCCGCGGACATGACCAATGGAGCAGCCGGTACTACTTCATCGTCCCGGAAAAGGAGCGCCTCCGCATTCGATCCCTCTTGCGGCGCCATCTGGAACTGGAGGCTTGACAACGGCTTAATTCATTATTTTTCTACTTGAGCAGCTAGAAATAAGATGATAGTATGAGGAGAGAATGTTATGGGAACATAAAGCGAGGAAAGGCCATGAGACGAATCAATCAGAGCCGGGTTGAACGCGTCCGAAAAAAACGGATAAAAAAATGGCTGTTACGCACAGCTTTCCTCTCATTGGCCGTTATAGTCCTTTCGGGGAGCTACCTTTTTTACCGGACCTGGGACGCAGCGGCTGATACGTACGAGCCGATGGACCGGAAAAAATCAGATTTGCGGGAAAACGAAATAACCATTGAAGAACCTTTCACCGTTCTTCTCCTGGGTACGGACGTGAGGAAAGAAACCGACAATTGGCGGGCCGACGTGATCATCGTCGCCGCAGTCAATCCCAAAACCAATTCCGTCAAGATGGTCAGCATTCCGCGGGACAGCTACGTGGAGATCGCCAACACCGGGGGACATCAGGACAAGATCAACTCCGCACCCTACTGGGGAAAAACAAAAGGGGTGAACCCCGTCACCAACACCGCCGAGACGATCGAGAAGCTCCTGAACATTCCCATCGACCACTACGCCAAGGTGAACTTCAAGGGATTCATCGATATCGTGGATGCCCTGGGCGGAGTGGACGTCAACGTGAAATTCGATTTCTGGGAGAAAAGGCTGGGCAAACAGGAGCGGTACTACTTTAAAAAGGGACCGATGCATCTGAACGGCGATCAGGCCTTGTCCTACGTCCGCATGCGGAAGCGGGATCCCAAGGGGGATCTCGGCCGGAACGAGCGGCAGCGGGAAGTGCTGGTCGACCTCATGGACAAGGGCGTCAGCCTCAAGGGCTTGACCAAAATCAACGAGATCCTGAACATCCTGGGCGAAAACATCTCCACCAGCCTCAAGGTCAAGGAAATGATCGCCATGCAAAACTTGTACCGGAAGATCTCAAAGGATGACATCGAATCGATCGAACTGAACGTCACCTACGATAAAGTTCCGATCGGCTCATACAATGTCTCGATCGTGCGGATCAGTGAAATGGAACGGCAGCGGGTCAGCAAAATCCTCCGGGAGCATCTGGAGCTGGATCCCCCCTCCTCGGAAGGACAGACCACGGATTCAGACACCACCGGCAACTCTGAGGAAAGCGATGGAGGTCAGAACCAGTACTAAGTCGGTCCCCGCACTCTAGGAAACGGATCGATGTGCGAACGGACACCGGCTCGGACCTTCCCGAGAGGAACCAACCGCCTCTTTGCCCGGCGTCTCGTACCGGACCCTGTCCGGTCAGCGCCGGGCACTCCCATGGATGGAGAGAAATCCAGGGGTTCCGGAACCTGCAGCAGGTAAACCGGGTGGATCCCAAAGGAAAAGAACATATAAATTCCCCTTTCGTTCACTCGATTATGCCCAAAAGAGGGAATTCCCCCTTTTTATGGAATTCGAATCCATCATAGCAGAACCGGACCGCCATGGCTACCCTTTCGACAATCCTTTTCAAAATGGGTGCCTCTTTTTGTTTGTACGCCTCTCCTTCGATCCGAATCGATAAGGAGCTGACGCCAAAATGACCCAACCTTTGCGCTATCGCACGGTCAAACAGTACGGGGAGACGGAGATCGTCATCCAGAAATCCCGCTTCATCGCCTACGCAAGCCGGGTCGAATCGGAGGAGGAAGCCGCCTCCTTCGTCCAGGAAATCTCCCGCCGCCACTGGGACGCCACCCACAACTGCTACGCGTGGGTGGTCGGCCGCGGCGGTGAAATGCAGCGCTCCTCCGATGACGGCGAACCGGCGGGCACGGCCGGCCGGCCGATCCTGGAGGTGATCCGAGCCCGGCAGCTGGTGGACACCGCCGTCGTCGTCACCCGCTATTTCGGGGGCATCAAGCTGGGAGCGGGCGGCTTGGTCCGGGCGTACAGCCAGTCCGCCTCCGCCGGTTTGGACGCGGCCGGGACGGTGATCCGGCAGCTTCACCGGGCGATGGAAATCACCCTGGACTATTCCTGGATGGGCAAAGTAGAGCACGCCCTCCGGACCTCCGGATACGACATCGATCCGCCCCGCTTCACGGACAAGGTGAGTTGGACCGTCTGGATCCCGGCGGGAGAGGAAAAAGCATTTCTGGAACACTTCGCCGAAATCACCGGCGGGCAGGGAACGGTGAAGGAAGGAGGAATGGCGTACCGGGAACGGGAAAGTTAAACCGCCCTCCGGGGTTGCTCGGGGCAATTGACGCCGAGATTACTTCAGCATTACATTTCGTTTACAATTGACAAAAAATCCCCACTCAGGGAATTCGATAACGTATAATAAAAGTACGAAAGGGATCTCGGAGGTGCCCCCCATGAACTTCCCGGTCGTCGGAAAAGCGTTCTGGTTCGGTTTGTTCAACGCCACCTTTATGAGCGTTCCGCTGTGGCTGCTGATTTACTATTCGCTGCGCGGACTGTTTTAATCGTTCCGGAACCTTTGTCGCGGAAACAGGGCACCCTGATTTATAAGGTTTGACCTTTGATTCACCCGACGGGGAACATCGATCGGAAAAAAAATCGACCGCCTAAAGCGGTCGATTGAGATTGATGACAAACCCCCTGGCTCTTTTCGCAAGAAAAGCGCCAGGGGTTGCATGTTTATGGGAAATAAACAGATAAAGGAAATTAGATTTGGTAAATTAGGCGGATCACAAAGCCTTTTCCTCTCTTCGAGAGGAGCAAGGCCATTTTTTTGATGTTT
>NZ_PVNE01000044.1 GCF_003001905.1 Planifilum fimeticola | reverse complement strand
AAACATCAAAAAAATGGCCTTGCTCCTCTCGAAGAGAGGAAAAGGCTTTGTGATCCGCCTAATTTACCAAATCTAATTTCCTTTATCTGTTTATTTCCCATAAACATGCAACCCCTGGCGCTTTTCTTGCGAAAAGAGCCAGGGGGTTTGTCATCAATCTCAGCGCCCTTGCCGGGCGCTTTTTTTGGATACGGATCGCAGGCGGAACCTTCCGCCCCTACGTCGTCACCACCAGCCTGGCCACGGTTCCCGACGCCAGGCGGTCGAACCCCTCGTTGATCTGCTCCAGGGGAAGCGTTCCGCTGAGGAGCCGGTCCACCGGAAGGCGGCCCTGCCGGAACAGATCGATGTAGCGGGGGATGTCCCGTTGGGGAACGCAGCTGCCCACGTACGATCCCTTGATCGTCCGCTCCTCGGCGGTCAGAACGACCGGCGGAATCGACAGGCGCCGGTCCGGATGCGGCAGGCCCGAAGTGACGGTCACGCCTCCCCGGCGGGTGATCCGGAAGGCGAGGTGCAGGGCGTCCACCACCCCCGCCGTCTCGAAGGCGTAATCGACGCCCCCGGCGGTCGCCCGGCGGATCGCCTCCTCCATGCCGTCTTCGCGGGCGTCGAAGGTGTCGGAGGCGCCCAGTTCCCGGGCGAAGGACAGCTTTTCCCCCTGGACGTCGACGGCGACGATCTGCCTTGCGCCCGCCAGGCGGGCACCGAGCAGGGCGCACAGTCCGACGCCGCCCAGTCCGACGATGGCGACGGAGCTTCCCGGCTTGACGCCGGCGGTGTTGAGGACGGCGCCCACCCCCGTCATCACTGCGCATCCGAAGAGGGCGGCCTGCTCAAAGGGGAGTCGGGGGTCCACCTTCACCAGGGAATGGCGGGAGACCACGGCGTAATCGGCGAAGGCCGAAACGCCGAGGTGGTGGTGGATGGTCGTCTCTCCCCGGTGAATGCGCCGGGCGCCGCTCAAGAGCGTGCCCTTGACGTTGGCTTCCGCACCCGGCTCGCACAGCGCCGGCCGGCCCTCGCGGCACGGCAGGCAGTGGCCGCAGCTCGGAACGAAGATGCACACCACGTGATCGCCGGGGGAGAGATCCGTCACCCCTTCACCGGTTTGCACCACCTCACCGGCGGCTTCGTGTCCCAGCGCCATCGGCACCGGGCGAGGACGACTCCCGTCGATCACCGATAGGTCGGAGTGGCAGAGGCCCGCCGCCCGGATCCGGACCAACACTTCGCCGGGACCGGGTTCATCCAGCTTCACCGTTTCCACCTTCAGCGGGCGGCTGTCGGCATAGGGGCGGGGAAGGCCCATTTCATACAGCACGGCGGCTCGCGATTCCACTCTCCTCCTCCTCTCGTCGAAAAGTTTTCCCACATGTACAATTCACCGAACGGTTCAGGAGAAAACCCGTTCTTTCCGGGATTCGCCGATGTCCGATTCCTCTATTTCATTCCGGTAGGTTTCGGAGGCCAGGTAGACGGCCAGCAGCGTTACCAGAGACATGCCGATCAAATAGACGGCGATCGCCCAGGGAGCTCCTCCGGTCCAGGCGAGCAGGGCCGTGGCGATCATCGGGGGAAGGCCGCCGGCGAACACCGATGCCAACTGATAGCCGATGGAGATGCCGCTGTAGCGGACGCGGGTGCCGAACAGCTCCGACAGGAAGGCCGCCTGGGGTCCGTACATGGCCGCGTGGCCGACGGCCATCGCCAGCACCACGGACAGTCCGATCCACACCGCGTCTTTCGTGTCGATCAGCCAGAAGAAGGGGAAGGCGAACAGCGCCGTGAAGGCGGCTCCGCCCAGGTAGACGGGGCGCCGGCCGATGCGGTCCGAGAGCGCCGCGAAGATGGGGATCATGACCAGTTCGAGGGCCGTGGCCAACAGCACCCCGTTCAGGATCATGCCCCGCTCCACCCCCAGTTGATCGGTGGCGTAGGTCAGGGAGAAAACGCTGAAAATGTAGAAGGAGCCGTTTTCGGCAAACCGTGCGCCCATCGCCACCAGCACCTGTTTGGGATGACGGCGAACCGCTTCCAGGATGGGCTGCCGGGCTTCCGAAGCGGTTTTTTTCACCCGTTGAAAGGCGGGGGTTTCCATGATTCGCAGGCGGATGAACAGCCCTACCGCCACCAGCAGGATGCTGAAAAGGAAGGGGACGCGCCAACCCCAGGCGAGAAACTGCTCCTCCGGAAGGGTGGAGAAGGGAGTGAAAACCGCCGTCGACAGAAGCAGGCCCGCCGGCACGCCCATCTGCGGCCAACTCCCATAAAAGCCCCGTTTCCCCTTCGGCGCGTGCTCCACCGCGAGGAGAGCGGCTCCGCCCCATTCGCCGCCGACGCCGATTCCCTGAAGCAACCGCATGGCGACGAGCAGGGCGGGTGCCCAAAGGCCGATGGTTTCATAGGTGGGCATCAGTCCGATCAAAAAGGTGGCGACGCCCATGATCAGCAATGAGAGCACCAGCACGGATTTTCGCCCGACCTTGTCTCCGTAGTGCCCGAAAATCAGACCGCCCAACGGTCGGGCGACGAAGCCGAGGGCGAAGGTGCCGAAGGATTGCAGGGTCCCGATCAAGGGATCCGATTCCGGAAAAAAGAGGCGGGGGAACACCAGCGCGGTCGCCGTTCCGTACAGGAAAAAGTCGTACCACTCGATGGCCGTCCCGATAAAACTGGAGGAGGCGGCTTTGACGATTTCCCTCCTGCTGCGGTTCCCGTTCATGAACATCCCTCCGTATGCGTGATGGGTGAGTCGGGCACTGCCGCAAGTCCATTGTATATTATATTGAAAATATTATAAACAATTTGTTTATTAAACCGGGATCGTTGCCGCCGTAAACGGTAGCCTTCAACTTCCGCTGCCCCGGGGGATTTGATATAATCAAAGTTCCAGATCAGCAAGGCTCATCGACGGAGGCGATTTATGAACGACGAACGGATTCACCAGGTGATTGCCGAGGAGTTGGGGATTCGCCCCGCCCAGGTTCAAGTGAGCGTCCAACTCCTCGCCGAAGGAAATACGATTCCCTTCATCGCCCGATACCGGAAGGAACGGACCGGGGAGCTGGACGAGGAGCAGCTCCGGGCCATCGAGGAGCGGTACCGCTATCTGCGGCAGTTGCAGCAGCGGAAAGCGGAAGTGATCCGTCTGATCGAGGAACAGGGGAAGCTGACGGAGGAACTGAGGAGCAAGATCGAGCAGGCCGTCAAACTGCAGGAAGTGGAAGACTTGTACCGGCCCTTCAGGCCGAAGCGGAAGACGCGGGCCTCCGTCGCCCGGGAAAAGGGCCTGGCCCCCCTGGCCGAGTTGATGATGAAATCCCGGGACGAGGCGGAGATCGAGGAGGCCGCCCTGCGCTTCATCGACGAGGAGAAGGGGGTGGCCTCGGCGGAGGAGGCCCTGGCCGGAGCGCGGGATATCGTGGCGGAAACCGTCGCCGACGACCCGGACGTCCGCCAATTTGTGCGGGAGTATACCTGGAGAAGGGGCGTCCTCGTGTCCAGCGCCCGGGATCCGGAGAAGAAAACGGTGTACGAGATGTACTATGAATACAGCGAAGCGGTGCGGCGCATGCCCGCCCATCGCATCCTGGCGGTCAACCGGGGAGAGCGCGAGGAAGTGCTGCGGGTGAGCATCGACGTGGAAGAGGAGGAGATCCTCCGGCGGATTCTGGAGCGCTTTCCCCACCCCGCCCAGCGCCATCTGAAGGAGGCGGTGGAGGACGGTTACAAGCGGTTGATCGCGCCCTCCGTCGAGAGGGAAATCCGAGCCATGATGACGGAGAAGGCGGAAGAGCAGGCGATCCGCATTTTCTCGGAAAACCTGCGCAACCTGCTGCTGACGCCGCCGATCTCCGGCAAGCGGGTGCTGGGGATCGATCCGGCTTACCGCACCGGATGCAAGCTGGCGGTGGTGGACGACACCGGCAAACTGCTCCACACCGACGTGATTTTTCCCACGCCTCCGGAAAACCGGGTGGAGGAGGCGAAGCGGATCACCCGAGCCATCATCGAGGAGTATGGCATCGATCTGATCGCCATCGGCAACGGAACCGCCTCGCGGGAGACAGAGGCCTTTGTGGCGGAGCTGATTCGGGAGCTGGACAGGGAATGCTACTATATCATCGTCAATGAAGCCGGAGCCAGCGTCTATTCCGCCTCCAAAACGGCCCGGGAGGAGTTTCCCCATCTGGATGCGGCCTCCCGCAGCGCCGTCTCCATCGCCCGTCGGCTGCAGGATCCGCTGGCGGAATTGGTGAAAATCGATCCGAAGGCGGTGGGAGTGGGACAGTATCAGCACGACGTGTCCCAGAAACGTTTGGCGGAGAGTCTCACCGCCGTCGTGGAATCCGTCGTCAACCACGTGGGGGTGGATGTGAACACCGCATCCCCGGCCCTTCTGGGCTATGTGTCCGGGATCACCTCCGCGGTCGCCAAAAACATCGTCAAACGGCGGGAGGAGTCCGGCCGCTTCAAAAACCGGGAAGAGTTGAAGGAGATCCCCCGCCTCGGGGCGAAGACCTACGAACAGTGCATCGGATTTTTGCGCATTCCCGACGGGGATCACCCCCTGGACAAGACGCCGATTCACCCGGAATCCTACCCGGTGGTGGAGCGGCTCCTGGACGAGTTGGGATGCGGCCACGAGGCGATCGGCACCGAGGAATTGAACGACCGGCTGCGCCGGGTGGACGTGTCGTCCATGGCGGAGCGGATCGGATGCGGCGTTCCCACCCTCCGGGATATCATCGAAGCGCTCTTGAAGCCGGGGCGGGATCCCCGGGAGGAGCTGCCGCCGCCCATCTTTCGTTCCGACGTGCTGAAGCCGGAGGATCTGCGGCCGGGAATGCAGCTGAAGGGTACGGTCCGCAATGTGGTCGATTTCGGCGCCTTCGTGGATATCGGTCTCAAAAACGATGGATTGGTGCACATTTCCCGGATGAGCGAAAAATATGTGCACCATCCCTTGGATGTCGTCTCCGTGGGGGATATCGTCGATGTGTGGGTCTGCGGGGTGGACCTGGAACGGGAACGGGTTTCCCTCAGCATGGTTCCCGTCTCGATCGGTGAAGGAGAATAGATTGAGATGAAAGCGGGAAAAGGGGTGCCGAGAAGCACCCCTTTTCCGAACCCGCCGGGAGATGAGGGATTACAGCCATGAAAAACTGCCGATGGAAAGGAAGGGTTTCCTTGATCCGCCGCGTACTCGTCGTGCTTCTGATGATCGCGGCCTTGATGGCGGCGCTTTTTTTCATCTTCCGCGAATGGTTCCGTTCGGGGGAAGTCCGGGAGCTTCGTCTTCCCGCCGACCTGGCCCGTCACTATGCGGAGGCGGAACGGGAGACGGGGGTCTCCTGGGCGTATCTGGCGGCGATCGACGAGGTGGAATCGGGGTATGAGCAGGCTACTCCGTCTTCCATACGGGAGAGGGCCGGTTGGATTCGAGAAAGGACCGAAGGGAACGGCCACTCCGTGAGAGCGGCGGAACGGGCGATTCGCCAAGGGTTTCCGGACAACCGGGCTGAAGAGATCCTGGAAATCGCCGAATCGTACCGGTGGATGGTTCCGTCTTTGACCGAGGGATATGCCTTTCCCTTTCGGAGATCGGATCGGGATCGCGTCTCCTACTCGGATACCTGGGGAGCCGGCCGAACCTACGGCGGCGATCGGAAACACGAAGGAACCGATCTGATGGCGAAGAAGGGGATCCCCATCCTGTCGGTTGCCGACGGGGTCATCGTGCGCAAAGGGTGGAACCGGCTCGGGGGATGGGCCGTCACCGTCATGGACCGGAATCATCCCCAGATCTTCTACTATTACGCCCACATGAGCCGTTACGGCGAGGGGATCAAGGCGGGACAACGGGTGGAAAGGGGCCAAGTGATCGGCTACGTGGGAGACAGCGGTTACGGCCCGAAGGGGACGACGGGAAAATTTCCTCCCCACCTCCATTTCGGCATCTATGTCCGGGAAAGCCTATTGTCATGGGAACGTGAGGCGATCAATCCCTATCCTTTGCTGAAGGTGTGGGAGGCGGAAAAATAAAAAAACGCCTTCTGCGGCGCTCTGGTGTCGGAAAGGGGGAAACCCGATCAGCCCCCCAAGGATGTTCGGTCTTTTTTGCAAAAGGTGAACCAACACTCGTTCAGATAGCGGATCTGCCACCGGTCCTTGCCGTGGAAGGCCCGCATCAGCTGTTTTCGCAGCCATCTGGGCATAGCTGTCCCCTCCTGGATTTTTCCCTCTTTGATTACCCATATTTTATGTGGAATGGAGGTTGTCCGTGTATGATTCTTGGCAATTCCCCGGGCGGGAGGAGGGACCCGTGAGCCGGAAACGGGAGATGAGCGATTTTGCGCTTCAGCGGTGGGTGGAGGAGATTTCCGAGCGGGATTTCGGAAAGCCCTTCCGGCATACCGCCCGCTTTAACCATCGGCTGCGCACCACGGGCGGGCGGTATTTTCCCGGGGATCACCGAATCGAGATCAATCCCGCCTATCTGGAAGCGGGGGAGGAGACAGTGCTGGGCATTATCCGCCACGAGCTATGCCATTACCACCTGCACCAGGAAGGGAAGGACTTTCGCCACCGGAGTCCCGAATTCCGCAAACTGCTCGCCCAAGTGGGGGGATTGCGCTACGCCCCGCCCCTCCCGGGAATGCGCAAGTCGCTGCCGGTTCGCTACGCCCTGATCTGCCTTCACTGCGGGCAGATCCATTACCGGAAGCGAAAAATGGATCCCCGCCGCTACCGCTGCGGCGCCTGCGGCGGCCCCCTGGCGCTTCGGGAATTGAAATGAGGACGATTGAAGAGTTGTCCATGGTGAAAAAATCAAAGTCTAGGTTGCTGAATTTGGTGATTAATACATCCGGGCATCTTGCCTAAAGGGTCCAAGATGTCCGGTTTTTTGTGGGTGGTGATTATTTGAGGTTAGGACTGTAGCGCTACAACTGTAGCGATACAGCACAAATCAGAAATGAATCACATGCCGGAAAGTGGTATATTTTCAAATGCACTTTTTATTTGGAATGTTGGCATGCGTCTTGCTATTTTTGCAAAGTGGAAATTGAAATGAAAGGGGAGATTGTCCTTTGGCCAGATCTCAAATTCTTGCCATTGATGCCGGAGGGACGATGACAGATACCTTCATCATTGATGAGAACGGGGAGTTTGTCGTGGGTAAGGCCCAATCTACTCCGGAAGACGAATCCATCGGTTTGATCAATTCCGCCAAAGACGCTTTGAGTTACTGGGGTCTAGAGCTTGGGGATGAACTTCCCAACCTGCTGGCAGGGGTATATTCCGGCACGGCGATGTTGAACCGGCTGGTTTCCCGCAGAGGACGTCGCGTCGGATTGGTCGTCAACAAAGGCATGGAAGATAACCACAGAATGGGCAGGGCCATTCAATCCTATCTCGGTTATTCCTATTCCGACCGGATACACATCAATACCCACCATTATGATCCTCCGCTTGTACCGAGGGATCTTACCGTCGGTGTCACTGAACGAGTGGACATGTTTGGAAACGTGATCATTCCCCTGTATGAACACGAGGTGGAGAAGGCGATCCAATCGCTGTTAGATAAAGGAGTGGAAGCGATTGTTATCAGTTTGCTCCATTCGTACAAGTATCCGGTTCACGAACGAATGATCCGTGACAAAGCTTTGGAGATGATCCGGGCAGCGAACAAAGATATTCCCGTCTTTGCTTCCGCCGATTACTATCCGGTGCGCAAAGAAAGTCACCGAACGAACACCACGGTCGTGGAAGCCTATGCCGCCGATCCCTCCCGAAAGACGTTGGAGCAGATTGATCGTAATTTGGCCAAACACGGTGCCCGCTTTAACCTGCGGATCATGGCCAGTCACGGGGGAACCATCGGTATCCGTTCCAATGAATTGGCTCGCACTCTCGTTTCCGGTCCCATCGGCGGTGTCATCGGCGCCAAGTACCTCGGTGAGAAGCTGGGCATTTCGAATATCGCCTGTTCCGATATTGGCGGCACGAGTTTCGATATTGCCTTGATCACCCAGGGAGACTTGAGTATAAATCCGAGTCCGGATATGGCACGCCTCGTTCTGTCAGTACCGCTCGTTTCCATGGATACGACCGGTGCGGGCACAGGGAGCTATGTGAGGGTCGACCCCAATTACGGCAACTTGACTTTGGGACCGGACAGCGCCGGTTCTCGCGTAGGGGTTTGTTATCCCGAGGGAGGGGTGGACACCGTTACGGTCACTGACTGCCACGTCGTTCTCGGATTGATCAACCCGGACAATTTTCTAGGCGGGGAGATAAAGCTTTACCCGGAACGAGCCTATGAAGCCATCAAAAAACAAATTGCCGATCCCCTCGGTTTGTCTGTGGAGGATGCCGCTTACGGTGTCACGGAACTTTTGGAATCCCAACTTCGCAATTATCTGGAATCGATGATTCTCGGAAAAGGTTACTCTCCCTCTCAATACGTCTGTTTCTCCTATGGAGGTGGCGGGCCTTTGCATACCGCAGGCTACACTAAGGGGCTCGGCTTTGAAGACGTGATCGTGCCAGCGTGGGCGGCCGGGTTTTCGGCCTTCGGCTGCGGAGCGGCCGATTTCGAATACCGCTATGACAAGACCCTCGATATCAACGTGCCGGATCGGGCTGACGCCAGGACCATTCTTGCCGCCGGGAAAGAATTGCAGGCCTCCTGGGACGAATTGATGGAAAAAGTTGCGGATGAATTCTCCAAAAGCAATTACTCCCGCGACGATGTCAATTTCCGGCTGTATTTCAGGATGCAATACCAGGGACAATTGAACGATTTGGAAATTGAGGCCCCCATCAAGCGGTTCCGGGGAGTGGGCGATTGGGAAAAACTGGTCCGGGCCTTTGAAGACACGTATACCCGCGTTTATGCCAAATCCGCCCTGTCCCCCGAACTGGGATACAGCATAACCAGTGCGATTGTGCGCGGCGTCGTGGAAGTGGCCAAGCCCAAAATCCCGGAGGAACCCTTGGACGGAGAAACGCCCCCGAGTGAGGCCTATTTGGGCAAACGGCGCGTGTATTGGGACGGCAGGTGGATTGAAGCGGACATTTGGGAGATGGAAAAGTTGAAGCCCGGAAACCGGATTAAAGCCTTCTCCATCCTGGAGTCTCCGGCGACCACCTTCGTCATTCCCTTCGGGTTTGAGACCTATCTGGATCAGCACCGCCTTTTCCACCTGAAAGAAGTGCGATGAACATCCGCATGAAGAAGGAGGTATATATCCATGGCCATCCAACAGGAAGAGTTGTTGGGCAAGAAAACCGGGAAAAAAGGGATCGGCTGGGGAGGAAAAACCTTGAAAGAGATGCGCCGGGAAATTACCCGGTTGAGTAAGGAAACGGGTCACTACGCCGGCTTGACGAGACTCCCGCTGAAGGAATCGGATCCGATCCGCTTCGAAAAAATCTTTTCCAAATTGCGGGGAGGCATCGTTCATGCCCGGGAGACGGCGAAAAAGGTGGCGGCTTCTCCCATTGTCGAACAGGAAGGGGAATTGTGTTTCAGTTTGTACACCCCGGAAGCCGACTCGATCGTCACCTCGACCGGGATCATCATCCATGTGGGAACGATGGGTGCGGCCATCAAGTACATGATTGAAAATGATTACGAGGAAAATCCGGGGATTGAAGACGGGGATATCTTCTGCAACAACGACAACAGCATCGGGAACGTCCACACTTGTGATGTCCACACGATTGTGCCCATTTTCTGGGAAGGCGAACTGGTCAGCTGGGTGGGGGGCGTTACCCACGTGATCGATACTGGCGCCATCGCTCCGGGGAGCATGGCGATCGGACCGGTGGATCGGTACGGGGACGGATACCAGGTCACCTGCCGGAAAATCGGGCGAAACGATACCCTGTTCAAAGACTGGATTCTGGAAAGCCAACGTTCAATCCGGACGAAAAAATACTGGATCCTTGATGAAAAAACCCGGATCGCCGGTTGTCACATGATCCGCAAGCTCGTGCTGGACATCATCCGCGAGGAAGGGATCGACACTTACAAACAGTTTATTCGCGAAATTATCGAGGACGGGCGGCGCGGATTCGTCAACCAGGTGAAGACCTTGCTGATTCCCGGCAAATACCGCGGCGTCTCCTTCTGCGACGTTCCCATGAAGAAGAACAACGTGCCTGCTTACGCAAAAGTGGATACGATCATGCACTCCCCCTCGGAGATCACCGTCCACAAAGACGGAAAACTGGAGATTGACTTTGAAGGGACCAACCGTTGGGGCTGGCACAGTTTCAACGCGACCTCCGTATCCATCACCAGCGGGATTTGGGTGATGTTGTCCCAAACCCTTCTGCCGAACGACCGGATTAACGACGGTGCCTATTACGCTAGCAAATTCGGCCTTCCCCGGGGATCCTGGCTGAACCCGGACGATATCCGGACGGCCCACTCGGAAACCTGGCACTCCCTGGTGACGGCCTGGACGCCGCTGTGGCGCGGACTCAGCCGGGGATATTTCGGCCGGGGCTATCTGGAGGAAGTCAATGCCGGGAACGCGCACACGACCAACTGGCTGCAGGGTGGAGGCATTAACCAGTACGGGGAGATCCACGCTGTCAACAGCTTTGAAGCGGCGGCGGAAGGGGTTGGCGCCAGTGCCGTGAAAGACGGAATCAGCCACGCGGCGGCCCTGTGGAACCCGGAAGGCGACATGGGAGACATGGAAATCTGGGAGCTGGCCGAACCGCTCATTTACCTGGGACGGCAAATTTTGCCGGGTTCCGGCGGTGCCGGTAAATACCGCGGCGGAAACGGATGGCAATCCCTCCGCATGGTCTGGGGAGCGAAGGATTGGACCATGTTCTTCTCCGGCAACGGGTACATGTGCACCGACTGCGGACTGATGGGGGGTTATCCCGCCGCCTCCGGTTATCGGTTCGCGGCGCACAACACCGACCTGAAGGAACGGATCGCCAAGAAGTTGCCCATCCCAACCGGCGGCGACATCGACCCCGACAATCCCGTGTATGAAACCTTGATGAACGCCCGGGTGATTCATCGCGACAAGCAATGCGTCACGACGGAGGAGTTGTTCGAAGACTACGATCTGTATCTCAACTACTTGCGCGGAGGCCCCGGATTCGGCGATCCCCTGGAGAGGGATCCGAAAAAGGTGGAGCAGGACCTGAATGAAGGCCATATTTTGCCGCGTTATGCCGAAAGCGTGTACGGCGCCGTGTTCACCCAAAAGGATGACGGCTCCTATGCGGTCGATGTGGAAAAAACGCGGGAAAGGCGCAGTCAAATGCGGAAGGAGCGGCTCAAGCGCGGTATTCCGACCAAAAAATGGATGGAGAAGGAAAGGAAGAAAATCCTGAACAAGGAAGCCTCCCTGCAAGTGCTTCACATGTACGCCGGAAGCTTCGCTCTGAGCAAGAAATTTACGGATGAATTCAAAGCCTTCTGGGATCTGCCGGAAGATTGGCTGGTTTATGAAGACGAGCTCGACATGCCGATTTACGGCGCCCACAGGGCCTGGTATCGCAAGAACGATAAAAGGTTGAACATCGAAGGGCATACGGAGGTGCTCGGATATGGCGAAATACGAACGGAAAACCATTGAGGATCTGATTGACGGCAAGCTCGAGTTTTACAAAATCAAGGAGATGCTCTCCAGCCACAAGGACCCGGAACGCTTCGAGACGTACCTGCAGGTTTTGCAGGAACGGGTTCCCTGGGAGGATCCGATATTGCTTCCCTACGGCCTCCACTTGTACATCGTGCAGAAGCCGAACGGGGATCGGATCGTCAAGTGCGACTGCGGTTATGAGTTCTGCGACTATCGTGACAACTGGAAATTGCACGCCCTGATCTACGTCCGGGATACCGAAGAAAAACTGAACGAACTGTATCCGAGACTGATGGCCCCCGACCCCGAGTGGCAGGTGATTCGCGAATATTACTGCCCGGGATGCGGCGTTCAGTTGGAAGTGGAAGCAGTGACCCCCTGGTATCCGGTGATCAAAGATTTCGATCCCGATATCGACACCTTTTACAAAGAATGGCTTAAAAAACCGCTTCCTGAAGCGAAGTAACACGGCATAATGGTTCCAGGAGGCTGCGCAACAAAGGGACAAGAGGCTAGGTAGAGACGGATTTTCCGCCGAGAGACAAGACTTCGAGTGTAGGCGGAAATCCTGTCCCGCTTCTACAATTGACATGCGACGGCATAGGAGCCGTCGCATTTTTTGGGTTTTACGTTTATATTGTTATCAGCATTGAAAATTGAGGACGAAGCGCATCCCCATACAATATGTTATAATAATTCAAAACAAACTGATTTCCGGTTTGGGGGAGAACAATATGGCAAAATGCAATATTGCCATTTACTCCACTCTGGAAGTGAACCAAAAGAAGAGGGAATTAGCTTCCAAATGGGAATACTTCGTCAGACAGAATCGAAAGCCCAGAGAAATCCGCTCAGTAATTTATGATTCATGGAAGCGATGTCAACAATACGGTGTGGATCCATACCAAAAACAGTCAATAGTTGTTCTGCCCGACGACCGGTTGGCTGAACTCATACACAAGTCGAGGCTTTACCGGGTTTCCCAACCGATCATAAAAGATTTGGAAAAACAAATTCGGGATACTAAACACCTTATTACCCTTTGTGACAAAACGGGATGCATTCTTTATTTGCAAGGCGAACATCGCATATTGAATATGGCTGAAAAAATGAATTTTGTTAAGGGAGCAAATTGGAGCGAGAGGGCAGCCGGTTCCAATGCAATCGGTACATGCATCGCAACGGGTCAACCTGTCCAGGTTTTCGCTTATGAACATTACTGTGAAGGTGCACATCCCTGGGTTTGTTCCGCCGCTCCGATCAAAGATCCTTTAACGGGAGAACTTTTGGGAGTTTTTGATTTGACTGGACCATGTGATCTTGCCCAGCCGCATTCGCTATTTCTCGCTCAAAATATCTCAACATTAATCCAACAAAGCTTTGCCACCATATCATATAAAATCCGACAATATTTACTGGATCAATATAGTGAATCGGTCAGAAGATGGAGATCGGATTCGATAATAGCTCTGGACTCTATGTTCAACGTCGTTGCAGCTGGACCAAATTGCTTATCCTTGTTGAGGCTTGAAAATTGGGAACAATTTTGGCGTCGGCCCGAACTAAATCCATTGAAAACGGAGATATTGAGCGGTAATGGAGAAGAGTCAGAGGTCTATTTGGATTCGTTGCAATTAAATGTTTACATTCTGAATATTATTTACGATGGGGAACGGATCGGGTATCTCCTGCGCCTGGAGAAATATCAAAAACGACGATTCTCGAAGTCCAACTCTCCAAACTGGAGAGGGCTGATCGGACAATCGTACTCTTTTCAATATGTTATCCAACAAGCCCAAATTGCTTCGCCAACGGATGTTCCTATCCTCATCACCGGAGAGAGTGGAACCGGGAAAGAGCGATTCGCGCGAGCAATTCACCACACGAGTTTGCGGAGAGACGCTCCGTTTATAGCATTGAATTGCGGTGCGATTCCTAAGGAGCTAATGGCTAGTGAACTGTTCGGTTATGAACCCGGCGTATTTACCGGAGGAGACCCGAAAGGAAAAAAAGGGAAATTTGAAGAGGCCAACGGGGGTACCTTGTTGCTGGATGAAATCGGAGAGATGCCTCTTGATCTACAAGTGCACCTGTTACGTGTTTTGCAGGAAAAGGAAGTCGTTCGCTTGGGTTCATCTCGGCCGATTCCGATTGACGTTCGAATTATCGCTGCAACGAACCAGAACTTAATTGAATTAATTCAACGTGGTCAATTTCGAATGGACCTGTATTTTCGATTGAATGTAGTGGAGATTAAACTTCCACCCTTGAGGGAGAGAAAAGAAGATATCGTTCCACTGTGCCTACATTTTGTGGAAAAATGTTCGAAGAAACTTGGAAAACCGGTTCCCACTATTGATGAACGGGTTTTTTCTTACCTCCGCGACTACCATTGGCCCGGAAATATACGGGAGTTGGAAAATGCGATGGAATACGCAGTTCTCTTCTGCAGCGATAATCACATCACGGTCTCTTCCTTGCCTGAGTCCTTGCGCATTCGACTTTTAGAAAACGAATTATCGGAGCGGAAAAATTTCGAAAAATTAACCACGTTGGAACAGAATGAAAAGAATAAGATTATTCAGCTGCTTATCGAAACGAATAATAACCTGTCGGAAGTGGCCAGGAGGTGCGGAATTGCCAGAACGACACTGTATCGGAAATTGAAGAAATATAACTTACGATAAATCTTGGGGGCGGGCGTCTTAGAAGAAAAGGATGTCAGTTGAATTTCGGTGGCGTCAGATTACAAGCTATTTCAAAAACATGATCTGCCAATGTAAAATGGAAGTATGAGTACGAGACATGAGCTGACAGACGAACAATGGGCTGTGATTGAACC